>JAQCHM010000161.1 GCA_027730885.1 Actinomycetota bacterium
CTCGCTGACCAGCGGCTCGATCTTCCCGGCCAGCAGGAGGTCGTACAGTTCGCGGTAACACTGTTCGAACGGCTTGTCGTCGAACTGGCGGTAGCCGCCCATGTGCACGCCGACGACCGAGTAGTTCTTGACCAGGACATGGTTGGCGGGGGCCGAGGGAATCCGGCCGCTGGCGAAGCCGACGACCAGCAGGCGACCCTCCCAGGCGACGAGCCGACGGGCGATATCGAAGTAGTCACCGCCCACCGGGTCGTAGACGACGTCGCATCCTCGTCCCGACGTCGCCTCCATGACCCGCTCGTAGAGGTCGTCGTTGGTGTAGTCGACGACGACGTCGGCACCGAGCTGCCGGCACGTCTCGAGCTTCTCGGCACCACCGGCCGCCGCGATCACCCAACAGCCGTGAGCCTTCGCCAACTGCACCGCCGAACTCCCGACGCCTCCGGCCGCTGCCAGCACCAGGACGGTCTCGCCGGGTTGCAGGTTGCCCCGCCGGTGAAGCGCAAACCAGGACGTCCCGTAGGTCACGTGCATGCCGACGGCGGTGACCGCACTGACGTCGTCGGGGATCAGGCTCGACACCGACGGCTTCATGATCGTCTGTTCGGCGAACCCGCCGTGTCCGCCGATGCTCGATCCGATGAGGCGCCGACCGACCTCGACGTCAGCCCCTTCGCCCGCCTCCAACACCGTGCCGGCCACGTTCATACCGGGAACGAACGGGGTCGGCAGGCGAACCTGGTAGGACCCCTGGCATTGCAGGATGTCGGCGAAGTTCAGATCGCACGCGTCGACTCGGACACGAACCGATTGTGGACCTGGTGCCGGTGGGTCGACGTCCTCGAGCCGCAGGTTGTCCCAAGGGTCGCCAGGTTCGTGCAGCAGCCATGCCTTCATGGCCGCACCGTAGGCTAGGTTCGCCGCTCGTGACGAACGGTGAGGTCAACGGCAGGGGGCATCATCGGTGGCAGGGTGCGCCCGAGCCGACCGCCTACCAGCAGGGTGCCGGCGTCCGGCTCGCCGGTGACACGTGGGGCGACGCGAGCGGTCCCCTTGTGGTGCTCCAGCACGGTGGCGGGCAGACGCGTCACGCTTGGCGCGGGGCGGGCGAGGTCCTTGGGGCCGCCGGCTACTTCGCGGTTGCCTTCGATGCCCGAGGACACGGGGACTCCGACTGGGCGACGGATGGCAACTCCGAACGACTTCCTGATGCGTTCGGTGCCCGTTGCCTGACAGGTCCGAACGGGTGCTAGTTTCCGTGCATGCGCGACAGGATTCAGGCGTCCACCCCTCTTCGGACCCGTGTCCAGGAGCGTCGCGAAGGGCTGGGCCTGACCCAGACCCAGTTGGCCGCGCGGGCCGGGGTCACTCGACAGCTGATCGGGGCGGTCGAGGCGGGCCGTCATCAGCCGAATGTGGGTGCAGCCCTCGCGTTGGCCGGTGTCCTGGGGTCAACGGTCGAAGCACTGTTCGGCGGGTTCGACGTCGAGGTCGTGTCAGTGACCGGCGACGTCCCGCCGCCCAGCGGAGCCCCGGTCAACGTGGTCTGGGTAGGCGATCGACTCGTGGTCGTCCCGACCGAACATTGGGCGGTGAACTGCGAGCAGTGGGCAGTCGCCGACGGCTCGATGGACGGCGATCGGCTCGCACTTCTTCCTGACGCAGCATTCGGTGGCCTCGTGGTCGCCGGTTGCGACCCTGCGCTCGGAATCCTCGCAGGGCTGGTCCAACGGATGTCTGCACACCGGATCATCACCGTTCACGCGTCGACCGGTCGATCGGTCGAGGCCCTGGCCGGCGGCCGGGTCCACGCAATCGCGGTCCATGCCCCGGCGGGTCGCCTCCCCGAACCACCCCTGTTGGTTCGTCGATGGCGACTGGCCCGCTGGCAGGTCGGACTCGCTTCGGCCAGACCGTCGGGCGTGCCGACGGTCGAGGAGATCGCCGAACGACGGCTTCGGATCGTCCAGCGTGAGGCCGGCGCCGGAACCCAGCTGGCATTTGCCCGTGCGCTCCACCGCGTCGGCGGTCCCGATCATGTGCCGGGACCCCGCGGTGACGGTCATCTCGACGTCGCCCGCCGCATCTCCGATCGCTCGGGTGCAGCCGCCGGTCTGACGATGGAAGCAGCAGCCCGATCGTTCGGACTCAGTTTCGAGCCACTCGAGGAGCACGTCGTGGAGCTTTGGCTCGATGCCCACTGGTCTGCGACGCCCGCGGCGGTGACGCTGATCGAGGCGCTGCGATCGGACGCGCTGCGTGACCGCCTCGGTCTGATCGGCGGATACGACCTGTCCGAGCTGGGCAGCGAGCCGGCGGCGACCGATCGTCCGAAGCAGCGGCACAGCACATGAGGTGGCGGGTTTCGGCGCCACCGAGGCGCTGGTCGCTCATCATGTTCGTGCTCCTGTCCCTGTCGGTCTCGACACTGGGGTGCAGTCGCTCGAAGCCAGGGAGCAGCGGCGGCTCCTCGACATCCGAGGTCACCGTTGCCGCAGCCAGCGACCTGCGACCGGCATTCGAAGCACTCGCTGCGGAGTTCCAACGCGAGACCGAGACGAGGGTCACGCTCACGTTCGGGTCTTCGGGCCAACTTCGGGAGCAGATCCTCAACGGCGCTCCCTTCGACCTGTTCGCCTCGGCCAACGTCGAGTACGTCGACGACGTCGTCGATGCCGGCATCGGGCTCGCCGACACACGGGCCGACTACGCACTTGGCCGCATCGTGCTCTTGTCCAGCGACGAGGCCTTGTTGCCGGGTTCGATCGAGGACCTCGCGTCCCACCGGTTCGAGAGGATCGCCATCGCCAATCCTCGACATGCGCCATACGGCCTGGCCGCCGAGCAGGCGCTGCAGTCGGCCGGCATCGCAGACGAGGTGGCGGATCGACTGGTGCTCGGCGAGAACGTCTCGGACACCTTCCAGATCTGTGAGTCCGGAAACGCCGATGTTTGCATCGTGGCACTCTCCCTCGCGGTGGCCGACGGCACGCCGTACACGGTCATTGCCGACTCGCTCCACCGACCGCTTCGCCAAGCGCTCGTCGTGACCACCAACGGCGACCAGCCCGATGCCGCGACCGCCTTCGCCACCCTGGTCAACAGCCCGGCCGGCCGAGCGGTCATGAACCGCTACGGGTTCACGCTTCCCGGCGAGTCGCCATGACCGACTGGTATCCGTTCTGGCTCTCCCTCAGAGTGGCGACGACTGCGACCGTCGTCGCCGGTGTCCTCGGCGTGAGCCTCGCCTACCTTCTGGCCAAGGGGCGATTTCCCGGTCGGAGTCTCCTCGAAGCCGTCGTCACCCTGCCGATCGTCCTGCCCCCGACCGTGCTCGGCTATTACCTCCTGACGCTCCTCGGCGTGAACAGTTCCCTGGGCCGGGCCTGGGAGCGGATCTTCGGACACCCACTGGTCTTCACCGTCACCGCCGCCGTTGTCGCTGCCACGATCTCCGCACTCCCGTTCTGCGTCCGAACGGCCCGCGTCGCCATCGAGAGCGTCGACCCCACGCTCGAGGCCGCCGGTCGGATCGCCGGGCTACCGGAATGGCAGGTGGCCGTCCAGATCACCCTCCCCGTCGCCCGTCGGGGCATCGCCGCCGGGGTCGCCCTCGGTTTCGCCAGGGCGCTCGGCGACTTCGGCGCAACCGTGATGGTGGCCGGGAACATTCCCGGGCGGACCCAGACGCTGCCGGTCGCGCTGTACGACGCGGTCCAGGCCGGTGACGACGCGACGGCTCGGACCGGCGCGCTGCTCCTCGGGGCCATCGCCATCGTCATCCTGCTTGCGGTGAACCGCGTTGCCCGGTCGGCACCATGACCGTCGATGGGCCGACCCCGAGCCCCGCTCCGCTGCTGGTCGACATCACCACCTCGGCCGGCACCTTCACCGTCACCGCGGGCTTCGAGGCGCACACCGGGATCACCGTGCTGTTCGGCCCGTCAGGGTCAGGCAAGAGCGTCACGCTGGCCACGATCGCCGGCCTGCTTCGTCCGACCAAGGGTTCGATCGTGCTGCATGGGCGCACCATCGCCGACGCAGAGGCGGGGATCCACATCAAGACCCAGGATCGTCACCTCGGCATGGTCACCCAACACGCCGCGCTCCTGCCGCATCGCTCGCCAGTCGAGAACGTCGGGCTCGCACTACGAACGGTCGGAACGTCAGCGCAAGGGGCAGTCGATCGCCGTGCTCGACGGGAGGAGGCCGTTCGCCTTCTCGCTGAGACCGGCGCCGCCCACCTGGCAGAAGCGAACACTACGTCGTTGTCCGGAGGTGAGCGTCAACGAGTGGCCCTGGCGCGCGCCCTCGCCGGCCATCCCCAGCTCCTCCTGCTCGACGAGCCGTTCTCCGCGCTCGATCGCGTCAGCCGGACCCGGCTCCGGTCCCTCGTTCGTCGCCTGAGCGACGAGCGGCAGCTGCCGGTGCTTCTGGTCACCCATGATCTCGATGACGTCGAGGCCCTGGCCGATCGGATCGTCGAGTTCGAGCCGGGGCGGACGGTGGGCCAACGCAACGTCGACCCGACCCGGCCCGCCGAACGTCGTGGATCACCCAGACCGACCACGTCCAGCTCCGAGCCTGATCGGTCCTAGTTCTTGCGAACCTCTCGGAACACGGCGTCCTTGTCGGCCTCTGGTTCCTTGGACAAGCCCAGCACCCGCTCACCGATGATGTTCCGCTGGATCTGGTCGGTCCCGCCCGCGATCGACATCGCCGGGGTCGATACCAACACCTCGGCCACCATGCCCTCGGCCGCGGTCTCCGGGCCGTCGAGCATGCCTGCGGCCCCTTGGATTGATGTGTGTGTGGCGTGACAGGCCCGGGCGATCACACTCATGTTCAACTTGGCCAGCGAACCCTCGGGGCCAGGCTCCTTGCCGGCGGCACGGGCGTCTCGGGCGCGCCGCAACGTCCAGTCCGCGATGCGCCGGACCGACTCGACCTCGGTGATCTGCTGGCGGATGAGTGGATCCGTGCTGACCCCGAGCCGTTTGGCCTCGGGCTGGATCAGGTTCGCGCGACCGGCGCGCTGCGGGTACCACTTGTAGGTGTCGAAGTATTCCCTGCTCTCGGCGCGGGCCTGCTCGACCATGGCGCCGCCGTCGTTCTTGAAGCGTGGCCGCTTGGTGGCGACGGCCGAGCGTTCGTGCATGAGGGTCGTCAGCGCCACCCGCCAGCCATCGCCCTCGTCGCCGATCAGGTTGGCGTGAGGAACGCGGGCCTCGGAGAAGAACACCTCGTTGAACGACGCATGGCCGTTCATCTGATGCAGCGGCCTGACCTCCACGCCTTCTTGTTGCATCGGAAACGCGAAGTACGAGATTCCCTTGTGCTTGGCCGCGTCCCAGTTGGTGCGGGCCATGAGGATCCCGTACGTCGCCTTGTGCGCTCCCGAGTTCCAGACCTTCTGCCCGTTGACGATCCATTCGTCGCCGTCGCGGTCGGCTCGCGTGGTGAGACCGGCAAGGTCCGAGCCGCTACCCGGCTCGCTGAAGAGCTGGCACCACTTGTGCTCGCCGGTGAGAATCGGTCGAAGGAACCGTCGCTTCACGTCGTCGCTGCCGTGGGCGAGAATCGTGGGCGCAACCAGGTACATACTCACGCCGGCCGCGACCCCGACGGCGCCCACGTCGTGGAAGACCGCTGCGACCACCGGGTCCATCGACGGCTTGAGACCTCTTCCGTGCCACGCCTTGGGCCATGAGGGCGTACCCCAGCCGGTGTCCGCGAGCAGGCCACGCCAGGCCAACAGCGGCATGTCGGGATCCCAGTTCTCGTCCAGCCAGGTTCGAACTTCGTCTCTCACTTCGGCTTCATCGACCACCGCACCAGCCTGCCACACGCCGGGTTCAGGACAACAGCCGGCCGATCACCTGGCTCAACGGTGGCGGCGGGTCTTGATCCTTGCAGTCGGCTAGTCTCCGGTAGACCTCCGCAGCACCCAGGGGCATGCCGGCGGGAAGTCCCTTCTCGGCGAAGGTGGCCGCGATCTCCTCCATCTCACCCTTCCAGCGCCACGCCTTGGGGGCTGAGGTCGCCGCGGCGCGCAGCAACTGCCCCTCGAGGTCCGGCTTGGAGATCGCCCACTCCGCGAACAGAGCGGCCAGCACACCGTGCGCGTCGGCCGCGGCTGCGACCTCGAGCATCAGGGCCGCCGAGCCCTTCGTCCATGCGGCATAGACCATCTTCAGGGCGGAGGCCGATCCGATGCCGGAAGACTCGCCGCTGGAATCGTCGAGCACGACGGCTCCCAGGCTGCTCCCGGCGAACAGCGCGGCGACTTCCTTCGTTCGTGTGCCGGCGAGGAACAGCCGCGTCGATGGCAGTTGCCCCGGCGCAGTGGCAAGAGGTGGCGGCCCGACGATTCCGCCGTCGACCACGGCCAAACGGCCCTCGGTGGTCTTCGCAACCACCGATGCGGCTGCCCGCATGGTGACAGGAGCAATGGCGTTGCAGTCGACGAAGACCATTCGCTCGGCTCTGTCGGACCCCGCGGCGGCGTCGGCCACCGCCGAGGCGATCTCCAGCGCGTTGTCGGGCGGGCAGATACTGAGGATGTACCCAGTCTTGTCGAGGCCGGTGTTGTCGAGGCCGGTGTTCTCCGGCCCGGTGATCGTGGAGAGCGCGCCTTCCATCGTGTCGTGTCCGATCGCTTCGACGGACTGGGCACGCCGCCGCGTGTCCGAGGACCGCCCGCCCGTCACCCAATGCACCCGATGCCCGTTGGACGCCAGGCAGGACGCCACCCCGGCGCCCATGGCCCCGGGATGAAGGATCAGAACGTCAGCCAACGGCGCGAGAGATGAAGACCGGGATCACCCGATCGGTCTTCGCCTGATACTCGGCGTACGGCGGGTAGGCCGCGACGGCTCGCTCCCACCACGCGGCGCGTTCCTCGCCGTCGACGATGCGCACCTCGGTCTCGAAGGGCGCTGGTCCGTCTTGGATCAGCACCTTCGGGTTCGCCACGAGATTGTGGTACCAACCGGGATTGCTCGGCCGACCGCCGACCGAGGCAATGACCGCGTACTCGCCCTCGTGCTCGACCCTCATCAGCGGAACCTTGCGCACCTTGCCGGAATTGTGCCCGACCGTGGTCATCACGATGATCGGCAGCCCGCTGTCGCGCAACGTCGCTGCTTCGGCACCGTTGGTCGATTCGTAGCGTTCGACCTGTTCGGCTACCCAATCCCACTTGCTCGGTTCGTACTCACCATCGAAGTTCGCATCGGCTGTCATCGGCGCATCCTAGTCCCGCGATGCCGACACCTCGTTCCGCAAGCCACCGCCCCCGCAGCCCCATTCTGCAAGCCCGTGACCTCCTCGTGGTGGCTTCTGGCTTGCAGAAGGAGGGTTGGGGGGTTCGAGCTTGCAGTCTGGTGCGCGTCCTCGAGTCTGGCGCGCCGATTCGAAACCCTCCGCTGGAGGGCCTCG
>JAQCHM010000162.1 GCA_027730885.1 Actinomycetota bacterium
TACAGAAAATCGCCGATCCAGGACGAGTTCGTGTCGACGATCTGGCCCAACAACAGTTCCGTGCCGACGGCAACGACTTCGACCCTCATGTTCCATCCCTTTGCGCGCCCTCATCGGGCGTCATCATCGCGTTCCGCCGGTGCGGAGCGCGTCCTGGCCGTCCATCATGTATTGGATTGCCGTCCCGAGCGTGAAGACCACCGCCAACCAGAGCAGCGCGTCAGCCACCCACAGGGCGGAGTCGAGCGCGGGGCACATGGCGGCCGCGATGGCGATGCCCTGGACGAACGTCTTGTACTTGGCGGATGTCCGCGCCGGGATCGAGAGGCCGCGCCGACCCCAGTAGGACCGATACACCATTATGCCGACTTCTCGGATGGTGATCAGGACGATGGGCAGGAGAGCGAACCGGCCGATGGAAACCAGCGCGAATCCGGCAAGCAGAACGACCAGCTTGTCGGCGAGCGGGTCGAAGAAGGCCCCGAACCGCGTTGGCTCGGCATGACGGGCCAGCCGGCCGTCGAAGAGGTCGGTGGCGCCGAGCGCCCAACCCAACCAGAACGTGAGCCACCAGGGGTTCTTCTGCAGGATCAGTGCGGCCAAGACCGGGGACAGCAGGAAACGGCTGATCGTCAGAGCATTGGCCGCCAGCGCGTAGCGAGAGTGGCCGATGAGATCGACCGCGCCGGTCACCAGCGCACCGCCATGAGGTCGGGGCCGGTGGCCTCCACCACGTGCAACGTTACGAACTCGCCGACGGGCAGATCGATCGGCACCGCGATGATGCCATCGATCTCGGGCGCTTCGCGGTAGGACCGAGCCTCGCCCGGCCGATCGACGAGCACTCGCACGGAGGCACCGATCAGTGCGTCCCTGGCCTCGGAGGTGATGCGGTCCTGGAGTTCGCTGAGTTCGTCGAGCCGCTCGGCGACCAAGGATGCCGGGACCTCGCCGTCGAGATCGATGGCGTAGGTTCCCTCTTCGGGCGAGTAGGCGAAGAACCCGCACCAATCGAGTCGGGCCTCGCGCACGAACTCGATGAGGGCATCGTGGTCGTCCTCGGTCTCACCCGGGTAGCCCACGATGAAGTTGCTGCGGAATGTGGCTCCTGGCTCCAGGGACCGGATGTGACCCATGCGATCGAGGAAGATTTCACCGTCGCCCCACCGTCGCATTCGTCGAAGCAACGGCCGGGACACGTGCTGCAACGAGAGATCGAAGTAGGGAACCCCGGTCGAAAGAACTGCATCGACCAGGGCATCGGTCAGGTCGGATGGGTAGAGGTACAGCAGCCGTACCCAGTCGGCGCGCGTCGCGGCCTGTCGGACGAGCTCGATGATCCGTCGCTCGCCTTGGCCTTGATCGCGTCCGTAGGAGGCAAGATCCTGGGCAACAAGTACGATCTCGCGAGCGCCGAGCTGATCGATCTCAGCGAGGATCGAACCGAGCGCACGACTGCGCTGCTTGCCTCGGAAGGTGGGAATGGCGCAGAAACCGCAGTTGCGGTCGCACCCCTCGGCCACCTTGACGTAGGCCCACGGGGCCTCCGACGGCGGACGCGGCAACTCGAGGAGGTCGAACTTCGAGACGATTTGATCCGAGCCAACTCGATCGGACCCGGTGTCGGCCTTGCGCCCCAGGGTGACGGGCACGCCGAAACCGGCGACCTGGTCGACCTCGGGCAGCGACTCGGCCAGCTCCTTGCCGTAGCGCTCGGCAAGGCAGCCCGTGACCACCAGTTTCGAGCCCTCCTTACGAAGGTCGTCGAAGGAGAGAATCGTGTCGATCGATTCCTGGCGGGCCTGTTCGACGAAGGCGCAGGTGTTGACCACGACGATGTCGGCGTCCTGGGGATGCTCGGCCCGAGTCATCCCGTCGGCCAGCAACGTGCCGGTCAACTTGTCGGAGTCGACCTGATTCTTGGGGCACCCAAGTGTCTCGACCCAGAACTGACGTTGCACCTGGACAGGCTAACGGAGCGAGGTGCTCTGCTGACGGCGCAACGGCAGTCCGCCGTTCACGCTCAGTCGGGGCGGGGATAGCCGGGCGGAGGTGCCAACGCAGGGTCGAACGCGCCTCCGGCGAACTCGTCCTCGTCGTCGAACTCGTCGGCAGGCTCGTCCAGGGAGACGAGATCGAGGTCGCGGGCAACCGGGGGCGGCGCGGCGCCCATACGCATCGCCGGCGGCCAGTTGCCCGCGTCGAGGTCCTGAGCCGTCATCTTGACCTCTCGGGCCTTGGAACCGAGCGACGGTCCGACGATGCCCCGCTCCTCCAAGAGGTCCATGAGACGTCCGGCTCGAGCGAACCCGACCCGCAACTTACGTTGGAGCATCGACGTCGAACCCAGCTGCGACCGAACGATCAGCTCCATCGCCTGGAGCATCAGCTCGTCGTCGTCCTCGTCACCGGAGCTTCCGCCGGGAATGGCCAAGGCCGTGTCGCTCACTTCCTCGCCCTGGACCCGGCTGTCGAAGATGACTTCGGGTGCCTGGTTGATCCAATGCTCGACGACCGCGCTCACCTCTTCCTCGGTGACCCACGCACCCTGGAAGCGGACCGCTTGGCTGGTCGTGCCGTCGAGGAGCAAACCGTCGCCTCGGCCGACCAGCCGCTCGGCACCGCTCTGGTCGAGGATGACGCGCGAGTCGGTGAGGCTGGACACAGCGAAGGCCAATCGAGCCGGCACGTTGGCCTTGATGAGGCCGGTGATGACGTTGGTCGATGGCCGCTGGGTGGCGATCACCAGGTGGATACCGACCGCTCGGGCCTTCTGGGCGATGCGGCAGATCGACTCCTCGACATCACGGGCCGCGACCATCATGAGATCCGCGAGCTCGTCGAGGACGATGACGATGTAGCTGAGCTTGCGAGCCTCGATCGGTTCGCCCGCAGGTCCAATGCGGGGCGGGACCCGTCCCTCGACGACGGCCTTGTTGAACCCGTCGATGTCGCGGACGCCGAACTCGCTCAGCACGTCGTAGCGGCGTTCCATCTCCCGCACGCCCCAAGCCAACGCGTTCGCGGCCTTCTTCGGATCGGTCACCACCTCGGTCAGGAGGTGAGGCAGGCGCTCGTATTGCGTGAGCTCGACCCGTTTCGGGTCGACCAGGATCAGGCGCACCTGCTCCGGGGTGGTGCGCATGAGCAAGGAAGTGAGCATGGAGTTGATACAGCTCGACTTACCCGAGCCGGTCTGACCGGCGACAAGAAGGTGGGGCATGTTGGCCAGGTTGGCCATCACCGTCCGGCCGGTGATGTCACGCCCGAGCGTGACCTCGAGAGGGTGGGTCGCCCGGGCGGCTTCTTCTGAATAGAGGAGGTCCCCGACGGTGATGATCTGACGACGAACGTTCGGGACCTCGACCCCGATGGCCTGCTTGCCGGGGATCGGCGCCAGGATACGAACGTCGGGGGTCGCCATCGCGTATGCGATGTCCTTGTGGAGCGAAGTGACCCGGTTGACCTTGACGCCCGGGCCGAGCTCGAGCTCGAACCGGCTGACTGTCGGTCCGACGACGACGCCGATCAGGCGGGTCTCGACTCCGTGCTCGGCCAGCGCGTGCTCCAACTGGCGGCCGGTCTTCTCGACCGTCGCCCGGTCGACGTCCTGCCCCTCGCTGCGCCCGAGCAGATCCATCGGCGGCAGGGTCCAGGCCCCGGCACCAGGTAGCGGCGTCATCATCGACAGCGAATCGACCACCACGGGTTTGGGGATGTCGATGAAAGGCGCAGCCGCAGGCTCGTCCCAGCGGGTCAGGCCGAGCGGGGATCGTGGGGCCACCTGCGTCGGGTCGATCAGCAGCTTGGTGTTGTCGGAGGTGGTGTTGTCGGAGGTGGTGTTGTCGGAGGCCGGCTCGGCGATGCCGGCCAGATACCCGCCATCGTCAGGGGCCAGGTCCTCGTCGGGAATGTCGTGAAGGGTGGGACCGGGGGCATCGGCGCGGAGATCGATGTACCTGGCCGACCCCAACGGGTCGTTGTCTGCCGCCGAAAGCGGCAGCTCGAAGCCCGCGGGCCGGTCGGACTCCGACGACTTGCGGCGGCGGGGCTTGGGGCTCGCGACGGGGTCATCCAGTTCCAGGTCGAGGAGCACACCTCCGGCGGCCGAACGTCTCAGCGGCGCCTGCTGCTCCTTGCGGGGACCGCCGGTGAGCAGCGAGGTGAGCCAACCCCTCACCCGAAAGCCCTGCGCCGACACAGCCTCGGCCGCGGTACCGGCTGACAGACTCGTCAGCATGATGAGGGCGATGACCAACATGCCCGCTGTGACGATGACCTCGCCCCAGTAGCCGAGATAGCGCTCGAGCGTGCCGCCGACCCAGACGCCGGCCCACCCGCCGGCTCCAGAAAGTCTGGCTTCCGGCGAGCCCCAGCCAGGTCGGCCCCCCACGAGGTCGAACACGCAGAAGAGCGCGCCGGCCAACAGCGACCAGGCCACCACCTCGCCGCGGAAGCGGGCCGCGTCTCGTCGGTCGGGTAGCGGGCGCAAACGCCGCCACCCCGCGATGGCCAGGGCCACCGGGACGGCGTAGCGTCCCAGACCGACGAATCGACCGGCCGAGTCGGCGAAGAATCGGCCGACGACGCCGATGGCCGAGGTGTACAGGGAAAGGGCGAGGAGCGTCGCCAACACGAGCAGCGCGATGCCTTGCGCCTCGCGCCGTGCTTCGCGGGCGTCGTGGGGCGCTGCGTCCCGAGCGCGCGCTGAAGGCCTCGTCGTCTTGGGACGAGAACCCGATCGACCGCCCGCAGCCCCTCGACCGGAACGCACAGGTTTCCGATTCGTTGTAGCCACAGTGCGACGTACTGTAGCGGATCGATCGCTGCGGGTGAGGGACGGCAGGAACGACGGTCAGGCGCCCCGGCTCAGAAGCAACCTTCGTGGACCTGCAGATGACCGCGCGCGTCGACCTCCACCACGTCGAAGCGCAGCTGCCGGTAGGCCTGGGGCTGCTGGGCCAACCATTGCGACGCGAGGCGTCGAATGGTCTGTTGCTTGCGGCGGTCGACGGCCTCGGCCCCCCGGCCGAAGCGATCCGACGTGCGTGTCTTCACTTCGCAGAAGATGACGAGGTCGCCCTGCAGGCACACGAGATTGAGCTCACCTCGTTGGCCACGCCAGTTCCTCTGCAAGGCGAAACCCAGGCGCTCGTAGTATGCAGCCGCGACATCCTCGCCCCGGCGCCCCAACTCGTGGGCTGCGGTCATGGAACCGACCGCGGCCGCGCAGGATCAGTTGTAACGCTTCTCTTTGACCTTGGCGGCCTTGCCAACGCGGTCACGCAGGTAGTACAGCTTCGCTCGACGCACGTCACCGCGAGTCATCACCTCGATCTTGTCGATGATGGGCGAGTGGACGGGGAAGGTGCGCTCGACACCTACGCCGAAGCTGAGCTTGCGAACGGTGAAGGTCTCTCGGACGGAGGCGCCGCGGCGGGCAATCACCACGCCCTGGAAGACCTGGACACGCTCCCGATTGTTCTCGACGACCTTGACATGCACCTTCAGAGTGTCACCCGGGGCGAAATCCGGAACGTCGTCACGGAGTTGAGATTGTTCGACGACATCGGTGAGGTTCATGATTCGATCCTGATGGGTTGTCAAAGGCAGGTTTGCCCCGGGCAGCATGTGCCTGGCGGGCAGCCCTCAGAGGGTAATGGGGCCGAGTCCGAATTCAACCAGGAGCGCTCGGTCACCCGTGGTCAGCCCACCGCGGGCCTCGATCAGATCGGGTCGACGCTCGATGGTCCGCCAGAGGGCCTGCGCCCGACGCCAGCGGTCGACCACAGCATGGTTCCCGGAGGTCAAGACCTCGGGAACCGACCAACCTCGATAGTCGGCCGGTCGGGTGTAGTGGGGATACTCGAGCAATCCGTTGGAGAAGGACTCATCACCGGATGAATCGAGATTACCCAACACTCCCGGTACCAGGCGAGCGACCGCTTCGATGACGACCAACGCGGCCGCTTCGCCGCCGGCGAGGACGACGTCGCCGACGGACACCTCGCCGTCGATCAGATGGGTGCGAACCCGTTCGTCGACACCTTCGTAGCGGCCGCACAACAACGAGAATCCACCGCTGCGCGCCAGTTCGTGCGCGTAGGCCTGATCGAAGCGTCGACCGGCCGGCGACAGGTACAGCAACGGTCGCTGCACCCGGTTCTGCTCGACGGTGTCGAAGATCGGTTCGGGCTTCATCACCATGCCCGCTCCCCCGCCGAAGGGAGCGTCGTCGACGGTGCGGTGCTTGTCGGTGGTGACCGCTCGCACGTCGAGGCTTCGGACAGCGATGACTCCGTGGCGTTGGCCGCGGCCGACAACGCTGACCGCTGTGAACTGATCGATCAGGTCGGGAAAGATGCTCAACACGTCGATCCGGAGCGAAGGCGACACTGGCATTCCTCCCGAATCGTTCAGTCCAGCAGCCCAGCCGGAATGTCCACCAGCACAGTTCCGCCGTCGACCTCGACAAGGAACGCGAACGGAACCAGCCGACCGTCGGCCAGTTCCATCAGATCCGACGCCGGATTGTCGATGACCGAGACAACCTCACCATGATCGGTGCCGTGCTGGTCGACCAGGCGGAGGCCGATGACCTCGTGCACGAACACCAGATCGGGATCGTCGATGCGTTCGGCGAGGATGGGTTGGCCCCGCAGCGCTTCGGCTGCCTCGCGGGAACGGACACCGGCCAGCATGACCAGGTGGTGTTGCTTGTGGGGACGAGCGGACTCGACGACATAGGACGCATCGCCGATCCAGAGTCGCGCGCCCGTAGCGGTACGTTGGGCAACGAGATCGGTGGTGAAGGCCAACTCGAGCTCACCGCGCAGCCCATGGGCTTTGGCAACCCGCCCGACCTCGAGCAAGTCGAGATCGTCCGGGCCGGTGCTCACTCGACGAACTCGACCTCGGTCGTGACGCCGTCCTTGGCGCCGGCTGCGCCGACAACTGTGCGGATGGCCGAAGCCACACGACCCCGGCGGCCGATGACTCGGCCCATGTCGTCGGGGTCGACAGTGACGTCGAAGCGGACCCGGCCCTCGCCCGACGACGAGGCCGCGACCGAGACGGCGTCGGGCGACGCAACGACCGACTTACAGAGGTACAGCAGTACCGATTCGGCAGTGGGCGCGAGCACGTCGCTCACGAAGCGTCTCCGACGGGGGCCGCCGCTGCCGCGGCAGCAACCAGCTGATCTGGAGTCTGGCCGGACTCGTATGCCGTCCAAGCGCCGGAGATCTCGAGCAACTTCTTGACCCGATCGCTCGGCTGGGCACCGTTGCGGAGCCAACCAACTGCCTTGGCGTTGTCGATCTTGATCTCCGAGGGTTCGGTGCGAGGGTTGTAGGTGCCAACAATCTCGATGAAGCGGCCATCACGGGGCGCCCGAGCATCGGCGGCAACGATGCGGTAGGTCGGCTGCTTCTTC
>JAQCHM010000163.1 GCA_027730885.1 Actinomycetota bacterium
GCGGGATGCCGCACTGGCCGGAGCCGAGCGCCACTCGCTCGACGACGTGACGCTCCTCGCTCCGGTGGCCCGTCCGCCGAAGTTCCTCGCCATCGGCCTCAATTACGTCGATCACGTCGAGGAGGGGGGTCGTGCGGTCCCCGAGTTCCCGATGTTCTTCAATAAGCAGTCCACGTGTGTCAACGATCCGTTCGGCGACGTACCCATTCCGCCGGAATCGCCGGACCACGTCGACTACGAAGGCGAGCTCGGCCTCGTCATCGGCACGGAGTGCCGCCGGGTGTCGGCCGCCGACGCCCACAAGGTCGTCGCCGGTTACTGCATCGTCAACGACGTGTCGGTTCGCGACTGGCAGCGTCGAGCCCAGACCATGACCCTTGGCAAGTCCTGGGACGGCCACGGCCCCACTGGTCCCTGGCTCGTGACGACCGACGAGATGCCCGATCCGCACGGCTTGACCCTTCAGACCTTCGTCAACGACGAGCTTCGTCAGAACACCACCACCGACAAGATGGTGTTCGACTGCTGGGCCCAGATCGAGATCCTCAGCACGGTCTGCACGCTCGAGGTTGGCGATGTGATCGCCACCGGCACGTGCGCTGGCGTCGCGGCCTACTTCGACCCTCCCAGGTTCTTGAAACACGGTGACGTGTGCCGCATCGAGGTCGAGGGAATCGGCACCCTCGAGAACCGCTTCGTGGACGAGGTCCGATGATGGCTGATCTCAGCGCCACCGAGTTCAGCGTCGTCCTCGTCGCCTTCCGGGTGATCTTCGGCCTGGTGTTCGCCGGTCACGGTTGGGCCAAACGCAAGGGAGGGATCGAAGGCACCGCCAAGTGGTTCGACAGCATGGGGATGCGGCCCGGTCGTGTCCATGCGCAGCTCGCCTCGCTCACCGAGATCGGGACCGGTCTCATGCTTGCCCTGGGCGTGCTCACCTCCTTCGCCGCCGCCGGTGTCGTCGGCGTGATGGTCGTCGCCGGCTACACGACGCACCGCAAGAACGGTTTCTTCATCGTGAAGAGCGGCTGGGAGTACACCTTCATGGTGGCGCTCACGGCCGTGGCCATTGCGGGCCTCGGCCCGGGCGATTGGTCCGTCGATGCCGCGCTCGGCCTCGACGAGACACTCAACGGTTACGTGGGCCTGGGCGTAGCGCTGGTGTTGGGCGTGGCCGGTGGTGTCGCCCAGCTGGCGGCGTTCTATCGCCCGCCTGCTGCATCCGCCTGACCGCCCTGTTTCAGACGACGGCGACGATCGCGTCGGCGACGGCATCCACCAGGTGGGTGACGTCGCTGTCGCTGGTCGACAGGTTCATGCAGCCCAGCCCGTAGCCAGGAAGATAGACACCTCGTTCGAGCAGACGTTTCTGCAGGAAGTCCATTGCGAGGGCTTCGTCGTCGCTCAGATGGGCTTCCCGATAGCTGCGGACCGGGCGGCCGTGGGGATGGATGCGGAAGAGTGACCCGTGCCCGGTGACCTGCCAGTCGACGCCGATGCGGGAGAAGGCGTCGGTCAACCCGCTTCGAATCCGCTGGCCGACCTCGTCGAGCCGCTGGAACGACGCCTCGGTGAGCTGTTGCATACAGGCCAGCCCGGCGACCATCGTGACCGGATTGGCCGAGAACGTTCCTCCGGCGGGTAGTCGCGGCCGGACGTCGACCTGCCCGGCGTGGACCTCCATGACGTCTGCCCGCCCGCCGACGGCGCCGACGGGAAAGCCCCCACCGATGATCTTGGCCAGTGCCGTCAGGTCGGGTTCGACCTCGAGGCGGCCCTGGTTGCCCGCGATGCCGAGCCGGAACGAGATGACCTCGTCCATGATCACCAGGGCACCGACTGCATGGGCCGAGGCGAACACCGTCCGGAGGAACTCGGTGTCGATGAGCGGTAGCCCCACCCGACTGGGCATGGTGTCGATGAGTACGGCCGCGAGCCGTTCGCCGTTGCGATCGACGATCGAGCGGGCGGCACTGCTGTTGTTGAAGGGAATGATCGCCACCTCGTCGGCGACCGAGGCCGGTGTGCCGTCGGCGTAGAGCACAGGAGTCGGAGCGTCCTCGGTTCCCCAATTCGAAGGCGTCGCGCCGAGCGACGTCTCGGCGTGGTCGTAGGTGCCGTGGTATGCCCCTTCGATCTTGGCGATCATCGGTCGACCGGTGAACGCCCGAGCCGCCTTGATGGCACCCATCACTGCCTCGGTGCCCGAGTTGCAGAACCGGACGCGCTCGATCGACGGCACTCGTTCGCAGAGCAGTTCGGCGAGCTCGATCTCGGCCTCGGTGCCCATGGCGAACGCGGTTCCCTTGGACAGCTGCTTGGTCACTGCCTCAGTCACCGCCGGGTTGGCGTGGCCGAGGATGATGGAGGTGAAGTTGTTGTTGGCGTCGAGGTAGCGGCGACCGTCGACGTCGGTCACCCACGCCCCCTGGCCCGACTCGACGTAGATCGGATGGGGCCGGATGAGGGCCAACCCGCGCGAGATGCCGTCCGGGATGCTGGCCCGGCCCCGTTGGTGGAGCTTCGCGGACGCCGAGTCGAGATCGGGATAGGCCATGACCAATCTTCGCGCCTAACGTTCGGCGACATGGAACGCGAACCTCAGGCTCCGTGGCGGATCGGCGTCGACGTCGGCGGAACTTTCACCGACCTGGTGCTGGCCGATCGATCGGGACGGACGTGGGTCGCCAAGGTCCCGTCGGTGCCGACGGACCCGAGCGAGGGGGTGATGAACGGACTCACCCGCCTGGCCGAGGACCTGGGCATGACGGCGGGCGAATTGCTGGCGGACTGTGGACTCTTCGTCCACGGGTCCACGGTGGCCACGAACACGGTGCTCGAGGGCAAGGGGGCAAAGGTCGCCCTGCTCACAACCGAAGGGTTCCGCGATGCACTCGAGATCCGCCGAGGACTTCGCGAGGACCAGTGGGACCATCGTGCGCCCTACGCCCCGGTGTTGGTACCGCGTTATCTGCGGCAGGGCGTGAAGGGCCGTCTCGACGCCGCGGGCAATGAGATCGAAGCGCTCGACATTGGCAGCGTCCGCGCCGCCCTTCGTTCGATCCAGGACGAAACCGTGGGTGAGGAACCGGTCGAGGCGATCGCAGTTGCGTTGTTCAACAGCTTCGTGAACCCGTCCCATGAGCGACAAGTGGTTGGCCTGCTCGCCGACGAGTGGGAAGGGCAGTGGGTCACGGCGTCCGCCCATATCAGCCCGATGATGGGCGAGTACGAGCGGACCTCCACCGCGGTGATGAACGCCATGTTGTCGCCGCGGATCGTGGCCTATCTGGGATCACTCGAGTCGCAATTGGCCGAGCTCGGTCTGCCGCAACCGATCCTGATGGTGCAGTCCAACGGCGGTGCCGCGTCGATCGAGGTGGTCGGCCCTCGCCCGGTGAACCTCCTGTTGAGTGGACCAGCGGCTGCCGTCGGCGCCCTCAACCTCTTCCGCCAGGCGGTCGACCAACTCGGCGTGGATCCGGGCGACGAGGGAAACCTGATCTCGATGGAGATCGGTGGCACGTCCTGCGATGTGTTGCTCATGTCCAACGGGCAGGTGGCCACCAAGGACGAGCTCATGATCGCCGGCTATCACGTGTCGACGCCGGCAGTCGACATTCACACCATCGGCGCCGGGGGCGGGACCATCGCCGGTGTCGACTCGGCCGGACTTCTCTTCGTCGGGCCCGAGGGCGCTGGTGCCCGTCCGGGGCCCGCCTGCTACGGCTTCGGTGGCACCGAGCCGACGGTGACCGACGCCCAGTTGGTGCTGGGCCGACTGCGACCCGGACCCTACGCCGGTGGTTCGATCGACCTCGACCTCGACGCGGCGAGGCGGGCCATCCAGCTTCGCGTTGCCGAGCCGCTGGGTATCTCGGTGGAAGACGCGGCGGCCGGCATCATCGCCCTACTGGAACAGAACCTGCTGGGCGCGGTCGAGTACATCTCGATCGAACGAGGCCACGCCCCTGCCCGTTTCACCTTGGTGGCCGCGGGCGGCGCGGGTCCGATGCATGGCGAATCGGTCGCTCGGGGTCTGGGATGCGGTCGCGTCTACGTGCCTCGCTCCGCCGGTGCGCTGTGCGCGGTTGGCATGCTGCACGCCGACGTTCGCCAGGATTTCCAGCGTTTCCTGCGTGGCTCGCTCGACGTCATCGAGCCCGAACGGGTTGTCGGTGTGCTGCGCGATCTCGCCGATCAGGCGAGCCAGGCGTTGCGAAGTGAAGGCTTCGAAGGCGACGCCGTTCGCCTGATCTATGAGTTGGATCTGCATCATCCCGGGCAGTTGTGGTCGATCCGTGTCCCCGTCGATGGCGCCACGCTGGACACGGTGCGAGTGAGGAGGACGTTCGAGGAGGAGTACCAGCGCCTGTACGGCCACGTGCAGGCCAACGGGACCATCATGATCGCGTCGGCCCGCGTGGTGGCAACCGCGTCGACCGGAGCGGTCGAGACCGCCCGGAGCGAACCCACCGATGCGGTCCCGCGGCCGTTCGAGCACCGCAAGGTCTGGCACGGCGAGCATGGATGGCTCGACACGCCGGTGTTCGCCGGACCCGCCTTGGTGGGTGGCATGTCCCTGTCCGGTCCGCTGCTGGTCGAGGAGCAGACCACCACCGTTCTGATCGGTCCGGACGCCGTCGTGGCGGTGGACGACATCGGCAACTTCGTGATCGATCTCGAGCCGGCGGAGGCGCCGGTCGCCGGCGAACCTTCGCGGTCGGAGCCCGGGCGTGCCGGCGACGACCTCGACCCGGTCGTCCTGTCGCTCATGCAGAACCGGCTCGACCAGATCAGCCGCCACATGGGCTGGGTCATGACCCGGACGGCTCGGTCGACGATCTTCAGCCAGAGCCACGACTTCTCCTGTTTCATCACCGATCCCGAGGGAACGCTCATCGCCAATGCCGACGGCATTCCGATTCACACCGGCGGCGGCGGCTTCGCCTCGCGGGCGATCCTGAGGGTCTGGGGCGGTCGCATCCAGCCCGACGACGTCTTCTTGTTGTCCGATCCCTATGTCGCAGGCGGGAATCACCTGCCCGACTGGGTCATCGGCCGACCGATCTTCCTTCCGTCGGGCACGCTTGCCGGGTTCTGCTGCAACCGAGCCCACCAGTCCGACATCGGAGGAGGACTGGCCGGGACGTACAACCCCGAAGCAACGGAGATCTGGCAGGAGGGCATTCGCCTTCCCGTGATGAAGCTCTATGACCGGGGTGAGCTCCGCGAGGATCTCTGGCAGCTCCTCCTCCTGAACTCGCGAACTCCTGAGTTGCTCGACGGCGATCTGCTGGCCATGGTCGGCTCGACCCAGATCGGCGCCGAACGGGTGATCGCCTTGGCTGCCGAACTCGGCGAGCCCGGCTACTTCGCGCACCTCGACGGCATCCTCGATCACGCCGATCGCAGGATGCGTGAGGCCATCGCGTCGCTGCCTGACGGGGTCTACTTCGGCGCCGACTTGTCCGACAACGACTGCTTCGAGCCCAAGGACACCTGGATCCGCCTGCGGCTCACCGTGACCGGTGACGAGATGGTCCTCGACTTCAGTGACTCCGATCCGCAGATGCGGGGCTTCAAGAATTCATCGTTGGCCAACACCTACTCGGCCGTCTACGTGGCGATCTCATCGTTCTTCGATCCGGCCATCCCTCGCAACGAGGGCACCTATCGGAGCTGTCGGATCATTGCGCCCGAGGGGACAATCGTGAACGCCCGGCCGCCGGCACCCATGACGATGAACACCGTGTTCGTCGCCCACGAGATCGTGCACGCAACCTGGAAGGCACTGGCGCAGGCCGACCCGAGCCGTGCGTTGGCCGGGTGGTCCAAGACCGTTCACGGTCACGTGGCCGGCACCAACGAGGACGGCACGACCTGGGTCATGTACCACTGGCACGCCATGGGCAGCCCGGGTGCCACGGCCGAACGTGACGGCTTCCCCCAGATGGGACACCTCATCTCGTTGGGCGGTCTCGACCTCGCCAATCTCGAGTTCCACGAGCAGAACTATCCCGTGCGCTACCGGCGCTGGGAGTTCCGAGCCGACGCTGCCGGCGCGGGCAAGCGACGTGGAGGCAGTGGCGTCGTGTATGACGCCGATGTCCTGCGCCCCGCAGCCTGGTCGTTCCGAGCTGAAGGTCTCGACACGCCCTCGGGCTACGGCGTGTTGGGCGGCGCTGAAGGAAAGGCCGGCGAGGAGTGGATCACGCCCTTCGATCCTGATGTCGACGGCGACACGTTCATCCCTCCCAAGTACGGGGTCCGTCGCATCGGGGCGTCTCGAATGCTCGCACACACCGCCGGAGGCGGCGGCTGGGGCGATCCCTTCGAACGCGAACCCGAGCGGGTACTCCGCGACGTCCGCGACGGAGTGGTGAGTGTCGAGTCGGCAGTGGCGGACTACGGCGTGGTGATCGGTGTCGATGGTCGGTCGGTGGACATTGCGGCCACCGACGCGCATCGCTCGCGAGGTCGCTTCGACCGATCCTCCTCCGACGGGTAGCGTCTCGCCGGTGACCACCGAATCTGCCGTTTCCGCGCCCGCCATCGCCCTGTTCGGCATCAACATGGGACCGGCAAGCGAGCCCTCGTCCATGCTGCGGATCGCGCAGGCCGCCGAAGCGGCCGGCTACGAATCGGTGTGGACCGGCGAGCACATCGTCCTCCCCGATCCCCAAGCCCCGCCGTCGCCGGCGGCGCCCGAAACCCATATGGTCGACACTGCGGTCGCCCTCACCTACGTCGCGGCGGCCACCACCACGATCAAGCTGGGGAGTGGCATCATCATCCTTCCCCAGCGCCAGCCGGCGGTCCTGGCCAAGAGCCTGGCGTCCCTCGACTATCTCTCCGGCGGCCGTCTGCTGTTCGGCCTGGGGGTGGGCTACCTCGAGCCCGAGATGACGGCATGCTCCACGCCGCTGGCCCGCAGAGGCGAGCGGTCCGACGAGTACCTTGCCGCCATGCGCGCACTGTGGTCTGGCGATGCCGTTTCGTTCGACGGCGAGTTCGTCCAGTTCACCAGCGTGACCGCCAACCCCAAGCCGGCGCAGGCCAGCATCCACACGGTGGTCGGCGGCCACAGTGATCGGGCCGCGCAACGAGCCGTCGAGCTGGCTCACGGGTGGTATGGGTTCATGCGCGACGTCCAGACCACCGCGGCCGACATCGCCCGCCTTCGAGAGATGACCGATCGGTTCGATCGCCCGGCCGAGCTCGGCCCCCTGGAGATCAGCGTGACCCCGGTGCGTCGGCTCGGCCCAGGAGATCTCGAGGCCTACGCCGAACTCGGGGTCGACCGGCTGATCCTGCAGCCCGGCTCGCACCGGAGTACCGACCAGGTCTTGGCCTACATCGAGGAGTACGCTCCCCGCCTCTGACCACCCCAACCGTTCTGTGCAGCGTTTTCCACGTGTGGCGTGG
>JAQCHM010000164.1 GCA_027730885.1 Actinomycetota bacterium
CTCTTCTAACCCGGCTCCGCCCCCAGCTTCTGCAAGCTCGCCCCACCCCAGCCCCGTTCTGCAAGCCCAAGACCCCCTGTGGGTGAGGCCGGGCTTGCAGAACGGGGTGAGGGGGCTGGGGCTTGCAGAGCGATGGTGGCGACGAGCGCAAAACGGCGAACGCCGACCCCGGAAGGGGTCGGCGTTCGTACCGAATGACTGATTGAGCCGAGGCTCGAATTACATCATGCCGCCCATGCCGCCCATGCCGCCCATGCCGCCCATGTCGGGCATGCCGCCGCCCGCGCCGGCCTCTTCGGGCCGATCAGCGACGAGCACCTCGGTGGTGAGGACCAGAGCAGCGATGGAGGCCGCATTCTGCAGAGCAGCGCGGGTGACCTTGGCCGGGTCGGTGATACCGGCAGCCATGAGATCGGTGATCTCACCGGTCGCAGCGTTGAGACCGATGGTGCCTTCGGCCTCTTCGACCTTGGCGACCATGATGGCGGCCTCGAGGCCGGCGTTGGAGGCGATGAGGCGGGCCGGTGCTTCGAGGGCCCGGTAGACCGACTCGGCGCCGGTGCGCTCGTCGCCACGCAGCTTCTTGGCGGCCTTGGCAACCTCGCCGCGGGCCCGGAGCAGCGCGGTTCCGCCACCGGCGACCACACCTTCCTCGAGAGCAGCGCGGGTGGCCGAAAGGGCGTCCTCGATGCGGTGCTTCTTCTCCTTGAGCTCGACCTCGGTGGCCGCACCGACCTTGACCACCGCAACACCGCCGGCCAGCTTGGCCAGGCGTTCCTGCAGCTTCTCGCGGTCCCAGTCCGAATCGGTGTTCTCGATCTCGGCCCGGATCTGCGATACCCGGCCATCGACATCGGCCTTGCCGCCGAGGCCCTCGATGATGGTGGTGTTGTCCTTGGTGATCACGATCTTGCGGGCCTGGCCCAGCATGTCGAGGCTGACACCGTCGAGCTTGAGACCGATTTCCTCGGAGATGACCTGACCACCGGTGAGGATGGCCATGTCCTGCAGCATCGCCTTGCGACGTTCGCCGAAGCCGGGAGCCTTGACCGATGCAGAGGCGAAGGTGCCGCGGATCTTGTTGACCACGAGGGTGGCCAGGGCCTCGCCCTCGATGTCCTCGGCGATGATGCAGAGGGGCTTGCCCGACTGCATGGCCTTCTCGAGCACGGGCAGGAGTTCCTGCACCGAGCTGATCTTGCCCTGGTTGAAGAGGATGTAGGGGTCGTTCAGGATTGCTTCCTGGCGATCGGGGTCGGTCACGAAGTAGGGCGAGATGTAGCCCTTGTCGAACTGCATGCCTTCGGTGAAGTCGAGTTCGATGCCGAAGGTGTTCGACTCTTCGATGGTGACGACGCCGTCCTTGCCGACCTTGTCGATGGCGTCGGCCAGCACCTTGCCAACGCCCTGGTCGGCGGCGGAGATGGAGGCAACCTGGGCGATCTCTTCCTTGGAGTCGATCTCCTTGGCCTGGGCGGCGATGGAGCGCACAGCGGCCTCGACCGCGGCCTCGATGCCCCGCTTGAGGCCCATCGGGTTGGCGCCGGCGGCCACGTTGCGGAGGCCTTCCTTGATGAGGGCCTGGGCCAGCACGGTGGCGGTGGTGGTGCCGTCGCCGGCGACGTCGTTGGTCTTGGTGGCGACTTCCTTCACCAGCTGGGCGCCCATGTTCTCGAACGGGTCGTCGAGCTCGATCTCACGAGCGATCGAGACGCCGTCATTGGTGATGGTCGGAGCGCCGAACTTCTTGTCGAGCACCACATTGCGGCCCTTCGGGCCGAGGGTGACCTTGACCGCATCGGCCAGGGCATTGACGCCGGCCTCGAGGGAGCGGCGGGCTTGTTCGTCGAAACGCAGTTCTTTGGCCATGTTCAATCAGCTCACTTAACAATCGCGAGGACATCGCGTGCGGACAGGATGAGGAGGTCGTCACCACTGAGGGTGATCTCGGTGCCTCCGTACTTCGAGTAGACGATGACGTCGCCCACCTTGACTTCCATCGGGACCAGGTCGCCGTTGTCGGCGCGACGACCGGCGCCGACTGCGATGACCTCGCCCTGCTGGGGCTTCTCCTTGGCGGAGTCGGGGATCACCAAACCGCTGGCCGTGGTGGACTCAGCTTCCTTGGCGCGGACCACAATGCGGTCTTCTAGGGGTTGCAAGCTCATGCAGGTCGCCTCCATACGGCGTTAGCACTCTTAATGGACGACTGCTAATGGTAGGCGCTCACTCGGCCGCGCCAACCCCCTTGGCGAAAAATACCGGACAGTGACTTCTCAGTGACCGTGCCCGTCATGACCGTCGTGCCCCAGGCCGGCGATACCAAGCCGCTTGGCGCGACGCTCGCTCAGCACGATCGCCCCGATGAGCAGCAACACGATGACGCCGAGCGAAATGCGGGTGTCGAGGTGGTACCAGTGGCTGACCGACATCTTGATCCCGACGAAGACCAGGATCGCGCCCAGACCGTGCGAGAGGTAGTGGAAGCGCTCACGAGCGTTGGCCAACAGGAAGTACATCGCCCGGAGACCGAGGATGGCGAACGCGTTCGACGCGAACACGATGAACGGTTCCTTGGACACGGCCAACACCGCGGGGACCGAGTCGAGGGCGAAGATCACATCGGTGACCTCGACGACCACGAGCGCGGCGAACAGCGGCGTCGCCGCTCGTTTTCCGTTCTCCAAGGTGAAGAACTTGTGGCCGTCGAACCGCTCGGTCACCGGCATGACCTTCTGGAGCAAGCCCAGCCCGGCAGTTGCCCCACCCTCACCCTCGTCCTCGGTGTGCCTGAAGATCTTCACACCGGTGAAGATGAGGAACACCCCGAAGACAATGAGGAGCCAGAAGAAACGATTGATCAGCGCGGTGCCGACGAGGATGAAGATGAGCCGAAGGACGAGTGCTCCAAAGACGCCCCAGAACAGCACTCGATGCTGGAACTTCAGCGGGATCGCCATGGTCGAGAAAATGATCGACCACACGAACACGTTATCGACGCTGAGCGACTTCTCGATCAGGTAGCCCGAGATGTACTCACCCCAGGCATCGCCGCCCCACACCCAGAAGATGGCCGCCGAAGCGCCGAGGCCACAGGCGACCCAGCCGAGGCTTTCGAGGGTGGCCTGACGGGGCGTCGGTGCGTGGTCCTCTCGGTGACGAAAGAGGTCGACCGCCAGCATGACCATGATGGTCACACCGAGAATGACCCACGCGATGGGCTTGACCTCGAGATCGACGAAATTGTCACGCGCCGACTCGGTCGCAAGAAGGCCGGACAGAACGCTTGGGGACATCACGGGGGTCATTGTGGCAAACCAGCGGGCCGGAACGCGTCCACCCCCTCGACTTTCCCAACTTTCCCGTACATGACCGTAGCGTTGGCGGGATGAGCAAGGCCGACGCTTCCACCCCTGACCGCCGCGGACCGTTCTTCGCACCGGAATTGGTGAAGGCCGCGGTGTTCGACATCGGCGGCGTCTTCCTCTACCCGAACTATTCCGATGTGCAGGCCCTCCTGGTCGAGTTGGGAGTCGCGCGCACCACCTTTGCGAATCACGACGACCCGATCTCGTATCGGCGGGCCCATCACGCAGGCGTCGCCGCGCTGGCCGCAGCTTCGGACCTGCAGCGAACCGACGGCGTGCCCGAACACACCGAACAGTTCTGGCTCACCTACGACCGCGCGTACGCGCAGGCCCTCGGCGTCGACGATCACCTGATTGATCAGGTACGCGTGGCCATCCGTACCGAATGGGCCTGGCCGCACCTCGAGAACATCGAAGCGTTCCATCGGCTCGCCCGAGCAGGGCTCCCGGTGGCCATCGTTTCGAACAACGACGGGTCCGCCGTTCAGCAGATGGCCGACCATGGCGTGTGCCAGGTGGGAGCCGGGCCATTGCCCACCGTGCCGGTCATCGTCGACAGCGGCGTCCTCGGGGTGTCCAAGCCCAACCCGCGGATCATGGCTCCGGCCCTCGACGCCCTCGGCGTGGCGCCCGAGCACGTCGTCTACGTCGGGGACACGGTCCACGCCGACGTCCTCGGCGCCACCAACGCCGGCATGCAGGCGGTGCAGCTCGACCCCTTCGATCATCACGCCGACTACGGTCACCCGCGCGTCCGGGACCTGGCGGAGCTGGCGAGACAGTTGGGGTTCTGAAGTCAGAGCAGGCGCAGGCTCGGATCGGCCCCGTCGTCCAACGGCGTTGGCCCGTCATTGGCCAGCCGCCAGCTCGCCGCCGCCGCGATCATGGCTGCGTTGTCGGTGCAGAACGACCGGGCCGGCACCAAGGCGGTGAGACCGGCCTCGGTGATGCGCTCGGCGAAGACCTCGCGGAGTCGGCTGTTGGCCGCGACGCCGCCACCGAGACAGACGCTTGCTGCCCCGACCGATTCGGCCGCACGCAGTGCCTTGGTGACGAGCACGTCGACGACGGCTTCCTGGAAGCCGGCTGAGAGATCGGCGTTGTCGGCATCGGGATGCTTACGGACGTAGTTGACGACTGCGGTCTTCATTCCGCTGAAACTGAAGTCGAGACCCTCGTTCAACAAGCCGCGCGGGAACCTGATTGCGGTGCGGTCGCCGGTCACCGCCAGCCGGTCGATGAGTGGCCCGCCCGGATAGCCGAGGCCGAGGTACCGAGCGACCTTGTCGAAGGCCTCCCCGGCGGCGTCATCGACGGTGGAGCCGAGCAGCCGGTACCGACCCGGTTCCCGCATCTCCACGAGCAGCGTGTGCCCGCCCGAAACCAGCAACACCACCGCCGGCAGGGGCAGATCAGGTCGTTCGAGCAAGGTCGCGAACAGATGGCCCTCCATGTGGTTGACGCCGACGTACGGGAGATTCCATGCAACCGACAACGCCTTGGCTGCGCTGACACCGACCAGCAGGGCACCGACCAGGCCGGGGCCATGGGTCGCGGCGACGGCCGTGAGGTCGGCCGGTCGGACATCGGCCTCGGCCAGCGCTTGACGCACGACCGGGACGATCAGATCGAGGTGGGCCCGGCTGGCCACCTCGGGTACGACGCCACCGAACTCGGCGTGGAGGTCGACTTGGCTCGACACCACGTTCGACAGGACCTCGCGCCCATCGCGAACGACGGCAGCCGCCGTCTCGTCACAGCTTGTCTCGATCGCCAGGATCACGATGCCTCTCTCAGGCCCAAGCGCCGACGGAACTCGACCGTTTGAATGTCGTGAGCCCAGAGGATCAAGGCGTCCTCCCCGTCGGGGTAGTAACGAGGGCGGAGGCCGACCGGGGCGAAGCCGAGCTGGTGGTAGAGGCTCCGGGCCGGATCGTTGGAGACTCGAACCTCGAGGGTCAGGTGCTCGACGCCTCTCGCCAACGCATCGGCGAATGCCTCGATCAAGAGGCGGCGAGCGATGCCCTGGCGCTTGCGGTCGGGGCGGACCGCCACGTTCATCACGTGGCCCTCGGGATGGGCACCGGTGTCGTCGGGGACGAACATCATGCCCACGAAACCAACGACCTCTGGGCGATCGTCTGCCGCCTCGCAGGCGACGAGCCAGTGCCGAAGCGCGGGAAGCACGGACAATTCGCCCTCGAACAGCGCAGGCGTCCAAGGATCAGGGCTGGCGACCGCCTCGATCGCAGCGACCGCAGCGACGTCGTCCGGCCGGAATTCGCGGACCACGATCAAGTTCATGCGTGTCGCGTCCTGATGTTGATCTGGACGTCGGGGTCCCGAAGATAGAGCGGCTCGACGTTGGCAGCGTCGAGCGCCGGACGGAAAGCGGCTAGGCGCAGCAGCCAGGAGGGCGACGGTTCTCGACCGGACACGACCGCGACACGATCGGAGTAGAGCGTCAGATAGCGGTCGGCGCCGTCTCCGAGGGCAACAGCGTTACCGGGAACGGTCGGGGCCAGGTCGAGCGCGGGGCCGACCAACGGAGGGCCGACGGGACCGTCGGGCCCGTAGACCTGTTGGAAGACCTCGCTCCGACGCGCATCGATGACGGACGCAACCGGCACCTGCGCTGTCGGTCCCTGCTCGGCGGCGAGCACCTCCAGGCTGCTCACGCCGGTGACGGGCAGATCGAGCGCGAAGGCGAGTGCCCGAACAGTCGAGAACCCCACCCGCAGCCCGGTGAACCGACCAGGCCCGACATCCACTGCAAGCCGCCCGATGTCCTGAACCGTGACACCCGCCAGGTTCAAGGCCTCGAGCATCAATGGTGTCGCGTCCTCGGCATGACGGCGGTCGTCGCTCGAGGTCGTCTCGGCCAGGACGGTCACCGAGTCCGTCTCGATGCGGCCGACAGCGACGCCGACTCGCGCGGTCGAAGAGGTGATGCCGAGGATCAACACGACGACCAGCCGGAAGCCAAGGCGCGCAATGCGCTCACCCGCGGGTTCCACGCGGGGCCACGCGGTTCGAACTCGAGCACGCGGCAATCCGTCTGCTGCGACACGTGGTCGGCGTCCTCCCCGTGACGGATACGGACGATCAGCAAGTCCGCACCCAACACCGGCAGGATCTGCTCGCCCCACTCGATGACGGTGATCCCGTCCTCCAGCAACTCGGGCAAGTCGAGGTCGAGCGTCTCCGAAAGCTGTTCGATCCGGTACACGTCCAGGTGATTGAGGGTTCGTTCACCCTCGTACCGGTTGGCGAGCGTGAACGTCGGGCTGGTGATGCGATCAGTGACACCGAGCGCTCGCCCCAAGCCCTGGGTGAAGCAGGTCTTGCCGGCGCCCAGGTCGCCGGACAGCACGAGCAGGTCACCTTCCTCCAGCAGATCGGCCAGCGCGGCCGCCAGCCGCTGGGTCTCGTTGGCGTCGGCGGTGCGAACGGTGATCGTCGGTGCTCGGGACCCAGGCATGGCGTCTTGAGGCTAGCGGCGCCGGCCGCCACGGCCCCGAGCGAACGCGACCAACCCGGCGAGAGCAACCGCGGCCGCCGCCGCTGCGGAGCCCAGGAGACCGAGGGCAGAGCCGTCGCCGCCGGCCTCGGCCGACTCGGGCACGATCGACGTGACATTGCTCTTGCCGGCCTGACCGGTCGTGGGCGGGGCAGTCGTCTGCGAGGCGGTGGAGGGCAGGGCGGTGGTGGACGGCAGGGCAGTGGCTCGCTGCGAGGTCACCCGCTGAGGCAGGGCCGATTCGACGATCGGGAAGAAGGCGTCACCCGGGCAGGACGTGAGGCTCATGGCGCTGTGCCCGTTGATGGTGGGCGTGACCACCGTCGTGCCGGCGGGGTGACGGTTCGACCCGAGCGAGACGAACTCGGCTCGAGCTCCCGACGAAGTGTCAAGGCCGTGGCGATCAGCCAGCCAGGCAAGCACCTTGACCAGGCTCGCCTGGGCCTCCTCCGAAGGAGCGACGCTGGTGAAGTCACCGATCAGACAGACGAGCTGACTGAAGCCCTGGTTCCCGCCGGTTGCGTCACC
>JAQCHM010000165.1 GCA_027730885.1 Actinomycetota bacterium
GCCGGTGCCATCGACCGAGAGGTCGTCGGGGCGGCGGAACGTGTAGTCGTAGTCCACCATGCCCTTGGCCCCTTCGAGCGACACGGCGAAGCTGAGGATGTCCTGATTGAGACCGGCCATGGCCAGCTTCGACACCGACATCTCCGGGCCCGGGTTGCCCTTCTTCCGATTGCCGCTTGCTCGAAGGTTGGTGAGACGTAGCACCTCGGAACGACACCACAACTTCATCAACTCGTCCCGGGCCGGCGCCGTCCGGTCGGTGTCGTCCAGCCGCTTCCAGACGTTCACCGCGGCACCAATGGTCCCAGAGCCGCGCTTCGGCGGCGTTCCCGAACCGGCGCCGATGGCGTTGCGTTCGTTCATCAACGTCGTGAGCGATGCCCGCCAACCCTCGCCGACCTCGCCGACACGGCAGCTGTCCGGCACCCGGACATCGGTGAGGTAGACCTCGTTGAACTCGGCCTCGCCGGTGATCTGCCGCAGCGGTCGAACCTCGACACCGGGGCTCTTCATGTCGAGAGCGAAGTAGGTCATGCCCTTGTGCTTGGGTTGGTTGGGGTCGGACCGGGTGACCAGCATGCCCCAGTCAGCCAGGTGGGCCAGGGTGTTCCACACCTTCTGTCCGTTGACGATCCACTCGTCGCCGTCGCGAACCGCACGGGTGCCGAGCCCGGCGAAGTCCGATCCCGCTCCCGGCTCGCTGAAGAGCTGGCACCACCGCTCCTCGCCGGTGAACATGGGACGCAGGAACCGCTTGCGCACGCCCTCGCTGCCGTGGGTGGCGATAGTCGGTCCGGCGAGGTACATGAAGAACTGGACCGCCAGCGTTGGCTGGGCTCCGGCCGTTCGAAGTTGCGCCTCCACCATGCGCTGCAAGTCGGGTCGGACATTCAACCCGCCGTCGCCTTCGGCCTGGTAGACCCAAGCGAGGCCGTGGTCGAACTGATGCCCTCGGAACTCCTCGTAGGACTCGACCTTCGGATCGCGCGAAGCCAGCAGCGCGTCGATCGCCTGCTGCACCTTGGCGGTCTCGGGATCTTGGCTCGGGACGTCGACGACGGTGTCGTTGGTTACGTTCTGGCTCATTGGGCCAGTCTCGCCGATTTTGCGGAGGCCGCAACCCCGTCGGCCGGAATGCTGCGGACGTCGAGGGCGTTGTCCATCCCGTATGCCCAGACTCCCGCTCGACCAGCTCAGCTTCTCCAATCGATTCACCGACGAGCTGCCCGGGGACGCCGACACTCGCGCCGTCCCTCGCCAGGTCACCGGCGCCGCCTACTCCCGCGTCGCCCCGTCAGCCGTCTCCGCGCCCGCCTTGCTGGCGCATTCGCCCGAGGTGGCCGAGATGATCGGTCTCCCGCCAGAGCTCTGGCCCGACGACGACGCAGCCACCGCCGACTTCGCCCAAGTGTTCGCGGGCAACCGGCTACCCGCGGGAGCCGGCCCCTACGCGATGGCCTACGGCGGCCACCAGTTCGGCAACTGGGCCGGGCAGTTGGGCGACGGACGGGCCATCGCCCTGGGCGAGATCGTGGCGCCCAGCGGCGAGCATCTCACCCTGCAGTTGAAGGGTTCGGGGCTCACGCCGTATTCACGCGGCGCCGATGGCCTCGCCGTCCTGCGATCCTCGATCCGGGAGTTCCTCTGCAGCGAGGCCATGCACCACCTCGGTGTGCCCACCACCCGTGCGCTCAGCCTCGTGCTGACCGGTGACAAGGTGGTTCGGGACATGTTCTACGACGGCAATCCGAAACCCGAGCTGGGTGCTGTGGTCTGCCGCGTCGCGCCCTCGTTCATCCGTTTCGGCAATTTCCAACTTCCCGCCTCCCGCGGAGACCTCGGGCTGCTCCGCCAGCTGGTCGAGTTCACGATCAGACGCCACTTCCCCGAGCTGCTCGACGGCACGCTTCGGTCGACGACCGACCATCTCCCACCGAGCGTCGTCGCCGCCTGGTACGAAGCGGCCGTCCGCCGCACGGCGCACCTGATGGTCGAGTGGAATCGCATCGGATTCGTCCACGGCGTCATGAACACCGACAACCTGTCGATCCTCGGCCTCACCATCGACTACGGGCCCTACGGATGGCTCGACGACTTCGATCCCGACTGGACACCCAACACCACCGACTTCGGTCAGCGCCGTTACCGGTTCGGCCAGCAGGGTCTCGTCGCCCACTGGAACCTGGCCCAACTGGGTTCGGCCCTCGCTCCCCTGCTCACCGATGTCGAGCCGCTGCAGACCGCGCTGGATGTCTACCCCGCCCTGTACCGATCGGGAACCGAGGCCATGCTGTCGGCCAAACTCGGACTGCCCGTCCCGAGCGCCGACGTGGCCGTCGATCTTGTCGATCGCGATCTCCAGACCGAACTGTGGCGGGCACTCACCCTGGCCGAGACCGACTACACCATCTTCTTCCGCCGACTGGCCGACCTTCCCGCAGAGCTCGAGGGCCCGGCCGCGCGACGGGCCGTACTCGCCGATGCCTTCTACCGACCGGAGCAACTGGATACCGACACCGCGGCCCAGATGGACAACTGGCTGGTCGCCTACCAACAGCGGTTGCAAGACCTCGCAGTCGACGACACCGAGCGTCGCCTGGCCATGCATCGGGTCAACCCGAAGTACGTCCTGCGCAACTATCTCTCGCAGCTGGCGATCGACGCCGCCGAATCGGGCGACCCGTCGATGATCACCGAGCTCCTCGACGTCTTGCGTCACCCCTACGACGACCAGCCCGACCACGATGCCTGGGCAACCAAGCGCCCCGACTGGGCCAGGTCCCGCCCGGGCTGCTCCACCCTCAGCTGCAGCAGCTGACCACCCACAACCCGTTCTGCCGGATGTGCGCGCCACAAGTGACGCGCGCATCCGGCAGAACGATCATTTGACCGCTTGGAGCGCAGACCAGACGGTCTGGCCCGTGAGGGGCATGTCGATGTGCCTCACTCCGAGATGGGATACCGCGTCGATGACGGCATTGTGGATTGCGGGGGTCGAGCCGATGGTGCCGGACTCGCCGATACCTTTGGCGCCGAGCGGGTTGCGGGGGCTGGGGGTCTCGGTGTTGCTGGTCTCGAAGGAGCAGAGCTCGGCCGCCGATGGGATGGCGTAGTTCATCAGGTTGCTGGTGATGGGGTTACCGTCATCGTCGTACGCCACGATCTCGTAGAGCGCCTGGGCTGCGCCCTGCGCGATGCCACCGTGCTGCTGGCCGGTGACCAGCATCGGGTTGAGGATGCGTCCGCAGTCATCGACGGCGATGTGGCGCAGCATCGACACCGCACCGGTCTCGGTGTCGACCTCGACCACCGATACGTGGGCACCGAAGGGGTAAGTGGAGTCGATCCCATCGAAGTCGAGTTCGTAGGCCAGGCCGGCCTCCATGCCCGCAGGCCGACGAGCGTCGTCCTTGGCGGCGACGGCGAGTTCGGCCCAGGACAACGAGGAGCTGGGCACGCCGGCGACCTGCAGACCGTTGTCGGCCTTGACGATGTCGTCGGCCGATGCCTCGAGGAGGTGGGCAGCCAGCTGCTTGGCTTTGTCGAGCACGGTCTCGGAGGCGACGTGGACGGCGGAGCCGGCAGTCTGCAGCGAACGACTGCCCATGGTTCCTGCACCACGGGGAATGTCGTCGGTGTCGGACTGGAGCACGATGACCTTGTCCATGTCGACGCCGAGCATGTCGGCGATGATCATCGAGAACGAAGTGATGTGACCTTGGCCGTGGGCGCTCGTGCCCACTCTCGCCGTCACCGTGCCATCGTCGTTGACCTCGACCGCGCCGTATTCGACGTGAAGCCCAACGGGGGCGGTGACCTCGACATAGGCCGACACGCCGATGCCCAGCTGTTTCGGGTCGCCGGAAGCCCGACGCTTGGCCTGCTCTGCCAGCAGTTCGCGGTAGCCCGATGCCTCGAGCACGGCATCGAGCGACTTCTCGTACTCGCCGCAGTCGTAGTTGGCGCCACCGTGGGTGACGATCGGGAACTGTTCGGGTCTGATGAAGTTCTTGCGCCGGATCTCGGCCGAGTCGATGCCGAGCTCGTCGGCCGCGACGTCGAGCACCCGTTCGAGCATCTGGGTGGCCTCGGGGCGGCCGGCACCCCGGTAGGCGGCCGTCGTCGTCGTGTTGGTGACCGTCGAACGGGCATGGAATCGCAGGGCGGGGATGTTGTACACGCCCTGGCTCATCTGCTGGGTGAGCATGGTGAGGAAGGCGCCGATGGCGGGATACGCCCCACCGTCCGCCACGACGTCGGCATCGAGACCGACGATGGTCCCATCGGAGGTCAGGCCCAACTTGGCGGTGAGCACCATGGCCCGACCTTGGACCAGCGCCACCATGTTCTCCGTGCGCTCCTCGGTCCACTTGACCGGGACGTTCAGCTGCTTGGCCAGCTTAACGGCCAGCATGAACTCGATGCACGGGCCCGCCTTCGGGCCGAAGCCGCCGCCCACGGCAGGAGCAGCAACCCGCAACTCCGAGGGATCCATGCCGAGCGCTGCAGCAACTGCGTCACGCACCGCGTTCGGGTTCTGGGACGAGGCCCACAACGTCACACGGTCGGCCTCCGGCACCGCCACGCAGCCGTTGGTCTCCATGGGGACCCCGGCGAGGCGCTGACTGACGACACGGACCTCGGCGACATGATCGGCTCCGACGAGGGGATCGTCCTCGCCGATCGCGTGCTCGAAGACGAGGTTGGATCCGCCCTCGGCCTCGTCGAACAGCGTCGGGGCACCCGGTGCAAGCGCGGCTTCGGGATCGGTGACTGCGGGCAGGGGCTCGTAGTCGACCTGCACCATCTCGGCCGCGTCGGCCGCTGCTTCGCGGCTGGTGGCCACGACCGCGGCCACGATGTCTCCCACGAACCGGACCTTGCCCGTGGCCAGCATCGGGCGGGCGAAATATGGGTTCCACATCGGGAAGCCGAGGAACGGCTCGACCTCGAGATTCCGGGCAGTCCACACGCCGAGGACCCCCGGAACCGCCGCAGCCTCCGTGGTGTCCACCGCGCCGAGCCGCGCGTGAGCGTAGGGCGACCGCACGAAGTGCACGTAGTGCACGCCCTCGATGTCCAGGTCGTCGCAGTACTTCTCCGTACCGCGCAACAACGTTGGGTCTTCACGACGTAGGACGGCGTTGCCGAGAATCGAGCCCTGGACGGACATGTTCGCTCCAATTTGGTGCGGGGTTACGGACGGATAGGGCGATGTTAGGCGTAAACCGGGCCGAACCGCAGGTGCGCCGCGAGGTTCGTCGGACCGAATGGTCGAGATGCGGTGATCACCACCGATAGCGTCTGTCTATGACAGAGGTCACAAGTGCCCCGAGCCACGCATCCGCCGGCGCTCCGAATCCGTTGATCAATCAGTTCTGGGTCCGCCCGCAGAACGAGATCGAACGGGATCTCGCGGCACTGCGGGCCGGGGGTCCGGTTTTCCTCCCCGAGCCGATCGTGCCACCCGAGATTCCGCTGGAGCAGGGTCCCGGGTCCTGGGTGGTCACCACCATCGCCGACATTCTCCACGTCTCGAAAAATCCGCAGATCTTCAGCTCGGCCCAGGGCATCACGGTCACCACGATGCCGCCGGAGTTCAACGAGTTCTTCGGCTCGATGATCTCCATGGACGACCCACGCCACGCCCGGCTGCGGCGCATCGTCTCCACCGGCTTTACCCCCCGGATGCTCAGGCGCCTCGAGGACTCCGTGCAGGGCGTGGCGGCCAAGATCGTGTCCGATGTCGCCGAACGGGGTGAGGTCGACTTCGTCACCGACATCGCGGCCCTGCTGCCACTCAAAATCGTCTGCGACCTCATGGGCATCCCCGACTCCGAGCTGCAGTTCGTGTTCGAGAAGTCCAACGTCATCCTCGGTGCCGGCGACCCCGAATACGTGGCCGACGAGAACGACATCATCACCGCCATCCTCACTGCCGGATTCGAGCTGGCCGAGCTGATGAAGCAGGTTGCCGCCTCCAAAGTCGGCGGCGACGGCAACGACCTCACCAGCCTGCTCGTCAACACCAAGCTCGAGGACGACCAACTGCTCCCCGAGGACCTCGCCTCGTTCTTCATCCTGCTGGTGGTCGCCGGCAACGAGACGACTCGCAACGCCACCAGTTGGGCGCTCAAGTTCCTGACCGATTTCCCCGACCAGCGGGCGCTCTGGGCCACCGACTTCGACGGCCTGGCCTCCACCGCTGTCGAGGAGATCGTGCGTCTGGCCAGTCCGGTCACCTACATGCGCCGCACAGCGCTGCAGAACACACGGATTGGTGACACGGCCATCGCCGCAGGAGACAAGGTGTGCATGTTCTACCTGGCAGCCAATCGAGACGAATCGGTGTTCGCCGACCCCTACCGCTTCGACATCAGGCGGGACCCCAACCCACACGTCGGCTTCGGTGGTCCAGGTCCCCATTTCTGTCTCGGTGCGCACCTCGCCCGGCGCGAGATCACCGTCATGCTCTGCGAGCTGTTTCGACGACTGCCCGACATTCGTGCTACTGCTGAACCCGACGTCCTGCAGTCGGCGTTCATCCACGGTATCAAGCACCTGCCCGCCGAGTTCACCCCCACCGAGCCCTGAGCCCTCAACGGAGCACCCCCACCATGAACCAAGCCGCCACGAAGCAAGCAGCTGCGGACAACGACCCCCTCGACGCAGCCGAAGCCGACGCCTTCCGCGCCAAGTGCCGGGCATTCCTCGACGCATACGCGACGGGAATCATGATCGAGGGAGCAGACCCTCGCAGCGACCAGTCGGTGGCGCAGTCCCGCGCCTTCCAAAAAAAGCTGGCCGACGCCAGCCTGGCTGGGATCACCCTCCCCCAGGAGTACGGGGGCCAGGGCCTCACCAAGGCCCACGAACGCATCTGGCGCGAAGAGTACGCCAACTACCCCGACATGACGGGGGATCTCACGATCAGCCATGGGATGTGTCTGCCGATGCTGGCCGAGTACGGCACGCACGAGCAGAAAAAACAGTTCCTGGCCAAGAACATCAGCGCCGAGCATGTCTGGTGCCAGATGTTCTCCGAGCCTGGTGCCGGCTCCGACGTCGCCAGCCTCCAGACCCGGGCCGTGCTCGACGGCGACGAGTGGACCATCAACGGACAGAAGGTCTGGACCACGCTCGCTCACCAGTGCGACTACGGCATCCTCATCGCCCGCACCGATCCCGAACAGGCCAAGCATCGCGGCATCTCGATGTTCATCGTCGACATGAAGGCTCCGGGCGTCGAGATCCGCCCGATCTATCAGATCGACGGCGGCATCCACTTCAACGAGATCTTCTTCACCGATCTCCGCATTCCGGCCTCTTGGCGAGTCGGTGACCTCAACGACGGC
>JAQCHM010000166.1 GCA_027730885.1 Actinomycetota bacterium
AGAATCTTGGCTCGCTCGGCGTCGTCGAGGTTGACCATGGTGCGCTCGATCGCCTGGGCCGAATAGGGCCACGTTCCCTCGTGATGGGGGAAGTCGTTGGCCCACAGGAAGTTGTCGACCAGGTTGTGCTCACGAGCCAGGTCGAGGCCGGCCTTGTCCTCCTGGAAGGACGAGAAGCCCTGGCGGCGGAAGTACTCGCTCGGCAGGAGCTCGAGCCTGGGACGCACCCACATGTGGTGCTTCAGGTAGGCCTCGTCCATCGCCTCGAGTACCCAGGGCACCCAGCCGATGCCCGCCTCGATGGCACCGAACCTCAACCTGGGGTGACGCTCGGCGACGCCCGACGCGCAGATGTTGACCAACGGCTCCATGGTCGGCGCCAGCGAGTGCACGGCGTAGTTGATGACGGCGCCACCGTTGCTTCGTGATGTCCGCGGATCTCGACCGGTCGAGACGTGGAAGGTGATCGGTAGGTCGACCTCCTCGATGACGTCCCACAACCGCTCGAACTCCTTGAGGTTGTAGTTCGGGTCGTCGACGTTGGGCGGTCCGAAGATGGGCTTGGCCGGTAGCGAGAAACCCTTGAAACCGAGATCGGCGCACCGCTGGATCTCGGCGATCGACTCCTCGAGCACCGCGGGGGCGATGCACGCCATGGGTGCCAACACGTCGTTGTGTTCGACGAAGGTCTCCCACGCCCAGTCGTTGTAGGCCCGGCACATCGCATGGCTGAATTCGGGGTCGAGCGTGGCCCAAATCGTCAGACCCTTGTTCGGGAACAGGATCTCGGCGTCGACACCGTCCAGTGCCAGGTCGGTCACCCGGGTTTCGGGTGTCTTTCCCGAGTCGGCTCGGAGGCGTTCGTGGCCGGTGAGCGGGTCGACCCAGTTGAGCTTTGCCTGCCGGAACCCCTCGGTCTTCTGGAACTGTTCTCCCGAGACCCCCAGCACGATGCCAGGCAGGCGATCGAGGTACTTGGGGTCGATTCGAGCCGAGAGGAAGTTGTGCGGTTCCTGGACGTGGCCGTCGGCCGACGCCATGAAGAACTTGTCCGCTGCGTCCGGTCGGGCGGAGCGAACCCAGCCGTCGTCGACGCCGGGGGTTTCTGTCCGCCAAACGTTGTGGATGTCGGGTTCGGGGATCACGTTGGTCATGAGGTCCTCCAGCAGGGGGAATCGGATGAGGGGTTCAGACAGTCAGCGTTCGGACGGTTGCGTCAGATGCGTTCGACAATGGTGGCCGTTCCCATGCCACCGCCGGTGCACATCGCGATGAGGCCAGTTTGCAGATCGCGACGTTCGAGTTCGTCGATGATGGTGCCGATGAGCATCGCTCCGGTCGCGCCAATGGGGTGACCCAGAGCAATGGCGCCACCGTTGACGTTCACCTTCGCCGGATCGGCCCCGGTGTCACGGAAGAAGCGCAGGACCACCGAGGCGAAGGCCTCGTTCACCTCGAAGAGGTCGATGTCCGAGACCGACATGCCCGCTTTCTTCAGGCATTTCAGCGCGGCCGGACCAGGGGCGGTGAGCATGATGAGGGGCTCGTCTGCGGCCACGGCCGACATGATGACGCGGGCTCGGGGCTTGAGGCCGTGCGCCTTTGCGTACTCGGGGGAGGCCATCAGTACGGCGCCGGCGCCGTCGACCACGCCGCTCGAGTTGCCGGCGTGATGGACGTGGTTGAGGGTCACCCCGGGATACTTCTGGGCGACGAACTCGGCCATGGTGTGGTCGGCTTGCTCCATCTTGAAGTCGACCATCTTCGGGAAGCTTGGCCCCAAGCTGGCCAACGCCTCCATGGTCGTGCCGGGGCGTGGGTACTCCTCACGACCGAGAGCGACCGATCCGTCATCGTTGCGAATGGCGATGAGGCTGCGATCGAACCGGCCTTCCTCGATGGCGACCCCCGCTCGACGTTGACTTTCGAGGGCAAGGGCATCGCAGTCTTCGCGGCTGGACCCGTCGAGCGTGGCGATGAGGTCGGCCGACAGCCCCTGGGGCACCTGAGGATGCTGGTTGAGCAGGTGTTCGTTGTTCGCGTGGAAACCGTCGGTGCCGTTGCGGGCAGGGCGACTCATCGACTCGACGCCGGCGCCGATCACGAGGTCCTGATGTCCTGACGAAACACCCATGGCGGCGAAGGTGACAGCCTGCTGACCTGAACCGCAGAAACGATTGAGGGTGACGCCCGGAACCGAGATCGGCCAGCCGGCGTCGAGCAGGGCCATGCGTCCGATGTCGTGCGCATGATCACCGGCGTGCGAACCGTTGCCACACACCACGTCCTCGACGTCGGCCCGATCGATGCCGGTCCGCTCGGCCAGGCCGTTGAGGACCTGACCCAATACCTTCTGCGGGTGCAGGTGAGCGAGGCTCCCCTTCCCCTGCTTGCCAATGCCTCGCGGCGAACGGACTGCGTCGATGATCCAGGCTTCTCCCATGGGAGAAGCCTACGACGTGGGGGCCGGTCGGAGGAATTCAGGATCCCTGATCAGCGTCCGACCAGGGCGACCGTCACTCGGCCTCGGTCTCGCTGTCTTCGTCACTCTCTTCATCGGTCTCGCCGGTCGAACCGCCGTTGAGGGCTGTCAAGGCCCACAGCTCGAGGATCTGCTGGTCGTCGATCTCTCCCGACGACCGAGCGATCACCCGGTTGTCGCCATCGAGGTAGACGACGTAGGGGAAGGACTGTCCGCCCCAGGCCTGCAGCGCGGGACTTCCGGTGTCGTCCTTCAAGGTCGGCGGTGTGAAGTTCTCGACGTCGAGCCAGGACTCGGGCGGGAAATTGCCTCGGCTGGCGTCGACCGCAGTGGACACGCCGTAGATCTCGAGACCGTCCGGCAGTTGGTCGGCGTCGATCATCTCTTGGATCTTGGGCACTTCGGCCTGGCAATGGGAACACCAGTGAGCCAGGAAGTACACGACCTTGGGCGTCCCGTCGGGGCCCAGCGTCAGCGGCTCACCGGCGAACGTCGTGCCGGTGAAGGTGGGAGCGACCAACCCGAGCGCCGGGTCATCGCTGCCCGACACCCCCGATTGTTCGAAGGGCGGCAGATCGTCACCCTCGACCTCGACCGCGGCGGTCTGTCCGCCGACCTTGCTGTCTCGATTGGCGGCCAGAAACGCTACGAGACCGGCGCCGACCAACACGATCGCGAGGATCGCCAGGATGAATCCCTTGCCCCCGCTCTCGGGCTCCGCGACCGAAGCGCCCGTCTTGGGAACCTTGATGCCCGGTTCTTTCCTTGTGTTCCTACCCATGAAGACTCCACTCGTACGATCGGACTGGTTGGATCTAGGGCGCTCGGCGGTCGGCCGAGAGAAGCACGAAGACGATGATCGATGCAAACCCGATGCCGGCCATGGTCGGGATGGTCACGAAACCGTATTCCTCGATCCATTTCAGGCTGCAGGGGTTGTCGATCTCACAGACGTTGCCGAAACCACCGACCGCTTCCTCCACCCGATGGAAGATCGAAACCGGTAACCCGAACGCGGCGAGCACGATGGCGATCCGGCCGAACAGCCAGCGTCGGTTGACGATCAGCCCGATGAGCAAGAGCACCGCGGCCGGATACATGAAGCCCCGCTGAATCCAGCAGAGACGACACGGCCGGAAGTTGGCGATCTCGGACATGTACAGCGACCCGAGCATGCAGCCAAGGGCCACCGCAGTGGCCAGCTCGTAGGCGACAGGACGGAAGAGAGCGAACAGGGGTTCGACCGCTGAAGCGACAGCGACCCGACCGACGACCGCGACGACGACGAACGCGGCGAGAGCCAGCGCGATGGTGGCAAAGAAGAGCGAGACAACCGGAACGGACACGAGGCCAGGATCCTATCGGGGACGATCGGGCGAGCAGGGACAGCTGGCCTCATGACGTTGATACGGCCGAACCCCGAAAGTCGAACGAAAGCCTCAGACGGCACCCGTCCCGACGGCACGCTTCAGGATCGATGATGCCGATGGCTGCCGGGCTCGGGCACGGGCCCACGCGTCGCAGGGGCGGCGCTCACGACCAGGTCTGCTGCCGCGTTGAAGTCCTCGACCTCGAGGCGAGACAGCGTCTCGCTGTCGAGCCGGGCGGAACCGGCGGCCAGGCGCACGGCCTGCCGATTGACGGCCTGCTCGAACAACGTGCGTGCGTACCGCGCGTTGCCGAAGCTCTCGTGGCGCAGCGCTCGGTCGAACACGGTTCGCAGGACGGGTTCGACACCGACGCCGAGGCGATAGTCGGCCCCGCGGGCCAGCTTCCGGGTGATCGCCAACAGCTCGTCGGTTGTGTAGTCGGGAAAGGTGATCTCTCGAGCGAAACGAGATCGCAGTCCGGGGTTCGACGCGAGGAAGCGATCCATGAGACGGGGATAACCGGCGACCACGACCACGAGGTCGTTGCGGTGGTCCTCCATCCGCTTGATCAGCGTCTCGATGGCCTCCTGGCCGAAGTCGTTGCCGGTACCAACCGCCTGGGGTGAGAGTGCGTAGGCCTCGTCGATGAACAGCACGCCACCCAGGGCGCGTCGCACAGCCTTATTGGTCTTGGCCGCGGTGTGCCCGACGTACTGCCCGACCAGACCGGCTCGGTCCACCTCGACCAGATGCCCCTTGCCCAGCAAACCGATCGACCCGTACATCTCGGACAGGAGTCGGGCGACCGTGGTCTTGCCCGTGCCGGGATTCCCGAGGAACGCCAGATGCTGGCTGGTCGGCACGTCGGCCAGGCCGTGCTTGCGCCGTTCGCCCTGGATCTCGAGGAAGGCCATTTGACTGCGAATCTGTTCCTTGACCGAGTCGAGGCCGACCAAGGCATCGAGTTCGCCCTGGATCACGGCCAACGGGCGGGGTTCAGGCGCCGGCTTGCGATTGAGCGAAGCGAACGTCGGCAGCACCGCAGCGTGTTCCTCGAGTCGGCTCCCCGCCGACTTTCGTACCTGCTCCCCGGCCTCGCGAAGCTTCTTCACGAGCTTCTCCGGTCGTTTCGCCATGCGCCTGACGCTATCGGCCCGTCGCCGGAGTAATAGTTCATGTAGCAATCGCGCGCGCCGTGTTGCCCGACAGCGAACGGAACCGGCCCGACCCGTGAAAGACTTGACCCCACCAATCAGCGGCCGATACTTAGTACAACCAGCAATGGGTAGCGGCCAGTCGACCGGAAGGAGACCACCGCATGGGGATCGACCGACTCGGGCTTTCCGACGCCGACCTGGATGTCCTTGCTACGGCGACGGACACCACGGCGCTCCAACTTCGGGCCGACCTCGACCGTCGACCGTGGTCGATCCTGGACCACCTGGAACATCCCGGCGTGGTCGAAGCCGTCATGACCCCGCAGGACCCGTTCCGCTCCAACGTCTCCTCCTTTCTCTTCTTCGCCGTCTTGGCCCAGCAGGCGGCCAACGACCTTCGCGGCACCAACTACGTCAACGAGTGGACCGGTCCGCGGCAGCGCCTCCCGGTGTTCGATGTCGAACCGTTACGAGAGTTCGCCGAGGCGCCAGGGCGGGTGCTCTTCATCGCCCATTTGCTAGCGTCCTTCACTCATCCGACCACCCTTCCCGTTCCGGCAAACGCGCTCGACCTCGAAGACGTGGCCGCCTGGATCGAAGTCTCGGTACCGGACGATCAGGTCACCCTTCTCCGTCATCTGGGTGATCTGGCACTCTTCCGATCCGGCGTACTCGCCGACGAGACGGGACCACACGCCATCGATGCTGCCCTCATCGAACGCCTGCTCCATCCGCTACACCTCTCGAGCGACGAACAGGCATCGCTCCTCGACCACCTTGCCGACGCGACCTCGGTCGCTCCCGGGATCGAGGCGATGGAGTCTCTCGGTCCCACTTGGTATCGGGCCGCAAGCAACGCCGACGATCGTGGACGTCTGTCGCTGACCGTCACCGAGATCACCACCCGTTTCCGGCCCGCCCGGCGGTTCCTCAACCATCTCGCCGACAGATACCTCGATCCTGGCTCGATCGCGATCGGCCTATCCATCTGAACGCAACCGCGTGCAGCGGGCATCGCTGGGCGCAGTGACAGTGCACGCGGTCATCGTGAAACCGATGGTCAGGCCAAAGCCACCGACCCAGCACCCTCGAACGTGGCACGGTCGAGAGCGGCGCGCATGTCGGAGATGAGCTGGGCTGCTTCGTCGACCGAGGCCCCTTCGAGGACACGGCGCATCAGCGCGGATGCCGAGATGACACCGTCGGAGGTCCGACACGCATCGACGGCGTGTTGCGGTGTCGAGATGCCGAAGCCCACGAGCAACGGGACATCGGACACCGCGCGTACTCGCCGCGTGAGGACCGACGCCGCATCGTCGAGATCCTTGCGTTCCCCGGTGGTGCCCATGGTGCTGACTGCGTACAGGAAACCCTCGGTCCGTTCGGCCAGCATCGCCAATCGCTCGTCGGAGCTGACCGGAGCGACCAACAGCACGTTCTCGACCTCGCTCGCGTGCGCCGCGGCGAGCCAGTCGTCGGCGAGCTCGATGGGTAGATCGGGCAGGATGGTGGCGGAGACGCCGGATCGGGCAAGGTCGGCCGCGAAGCGCTCGTGCCCGTACCGGTAGACGAGGTTGTAGTAGGTCATGACCACGAGCGGCACCCCGAACTGGCGGGTCTCCAGTTGGGCCAGGGCTCCCGCAGGGGTCGTTCCCCGGTCGAGCGCCTGCACGGACGCCTGTTGGATGGTAGGCCCGTCGACCGAGGGATCCGAGAACGCCATGCCGATCTCGACCGCATCAGCTCCCGCCAAAATGACGGCGTCGACCAGCTCGAGCCAGTCGGGAATGATGCCGGCCGTCACGTAGGGGACCAGTAGCTTGCGGCCCTCGGAACGGCGTTGGCGCAGCGTGTGGGACAGCGAGAGCGTGGTCATTTCTCCAATCGTTCCTGGATCTGGGCGACGTCCTTGTCGCCCCGGCCGGACAGGTTGATCAGCACCGTCTGACCCGCCAACTGCTCCTTCTCCTGCACGACCCAGGCCAGCGCGTGGGCGGACTCGAGGGCCGCGATGATGCCCTCCTTGCGAGCCAGCATGCCGAACGCCGCGACCACCTGATCGTCGGTGACCGGGTGGTATTCGGCCCGGCCGGTGACCGAAAGGTACGAGTGTTCCGGGCCGATGCCCGGATAGTCGAGGCCGGCGGAGATGGACTCGGCCTCGATCACCTGACCCACCTCGTCCTGGAGGAAGAAGGCCTTCATGCCGTGCACGATGGCGGGCGCGCCGTGGCCGACGGCGGCTCCACCGGCCGGCTCGACGCCGATCAGACGCACGGTGGGCTCGTCGGCGAAGGCGGCGAAGAGCCCCGCCGCGGTCGATCCGCCGCCGACGCAGGCC
>JAQCHM010000167.1 GCA_027730885.1 Actinomycetota bacterium
CCGAGTCTGCCCGCGCCCTCGACGAGCTGCCCGACGAGGCCGCGGCCCATCAGGAAGGCACCGGGGTGCGGCTCCTCTGGGGAACCGCCAACCTGTTCTCCCACCCCCGGTACCAGGCAGGCGCTGCCACCAATCCCGATCCCGACGTCTTCGCCTGGGCGGCCGGGCAGGTGTCACACTGTCTGGAGGTCACCCACCGACTCGGCGGAGCGAACTACGTGCTCTGGGGTGGACGGGAGGGATACGACACGATCCTCAACACCGACCTCCGCCGCGAGCGCGAGCAACTGGCTCGTTTCTTGCATCTCGTGGTCGAGCACAAACACGCCATCGGCTTCGAAGGCGCCATCCTTCTCGAGCCCAAGCCGTTCGAGCCGGCCAAGTATCAGTACGACCGGGACGTCGCCACGGTCTTTGCCTTCCTGCAGCGCCACGGCCTCGAGACCGAGATCAAGGTCAACATCGAGGTAAACCACGCGACCCTTGCCGGCCTGGACTTCGCGCACGAGGTGGCCGTGGCTGTCGATGCCGGCATCTTCGGATCGATCGACGCCAACGCAGGCGACGATCGCCTCGGTTGGGACGTCGATCGCTTCCCCGTGTCGGTCGAGCAGATGACCCTTGGCATGTACGAAGTCCTCCGAGGCGGAGGATTCCAGAACGGCGGTTTAAACTTCGACGCCAAACTCCGTCGACAGTCGACCGACCAGGCCGACCTCTTCCACGCCCACATCGGCGGCATGGACACGATGGCTCGCGCCCTTCTCGCAGCGTCGGCGATGCTGGAAGACGGCTCGTTGGAGTCAGCCCGCTCCGCGCTCTACGCGGGCTGGGATGCCGAGCATGGTCGGAGCATCCTCGCCGGAAACGTCTCGCTCGCTGCCCTGCGAGATCGCGTTCCGGAGGTGGGTGAACCGGTTCGTCGGTCGGGCCGCCAGGAAGAACTCGAGAATCTCGTGGCCCGATTCGTGGAGCGTGCCCGCTGATCCTGACCGCACCCGGCGTGGTCGCCTCGGTCGACCTGGCCCGCGGTGGACGTCTCGCGTCGTTGAAGATCCACGACACCGAGATACTTGCACCGTCACCTTCAGCCGACAACTACCTGCACTGGGGGTGCTATCGTATCTCCCCCTGGGCCGGTCGGGTCCGCAGCGGCGCCTTCGCCTTCGACGGCAGACAGATTCAGCTCGAGGTCGACCTCCCCCCACACGCGATCCACGGCCTCGGCTACCGAACGCCGTGGAACGCTGCAGGCTCAGGACGGCTCTTCTGCGATCTGGCCGATCGGTGGGCGTTCGGCGGTCGCCTGGATCAACGCCTCGTGCTCACCGATTCATCGCTCGAGATGACGCTCTCGGTCACCGCGACGGCGGGTCGGATGCCGGCGATGTTGGGTTGGCACCCGTGCTTTCGCCGAACGCTGTCCGAAGACGGCCCAGAGGTCGTGCTCGACTTCGAGCCCGGCGGGACGTGGGAGCGTGACGTGGCCGACATCCCGACGGGCCGGGTCGTCGACGTTCCCGACCGACTCTGGGAAGACTGTTTCCTCGGAGTCGCTCGGGCTCCGGTCCTGACGTGGCCGGGCCAGCTGGCCGTTCGGATCGAGTCCGATGCGGAGAACTGGGTCGTGTTCGACGAACTCCCCGGGCTCTTCTGTGTCGAGCCTCTCACCGACGCACCGGACGTCTTCAATCGGGAACCCAGAGTGCTCGAGCTCGGCGACGTCATGACACTCACCATGCGCCTCTCGTGGGAGCAGCTCGCTTCCGCCCGAACAGAACAGGGCCAAGCTCGTGCCTGATCTCGTGCTCGGCGTCGATTCGTCGACCCAGTCGACAAAGATCGAAGTCCGTGACGTCGCCTCCGGGGCTCTGGTCGGCGAGGCTCGGGCCTCGCACCCACCGACGTCCCCGCCAGTGTCCGAGCAGGACCCCGCAACCTGGTGGGAGGCGCTGTGTGCCGCGGTGAACTCCCTCGAGGAGCTCCGGAATGACGTCGTCGCCGTGTCGATCGCCGGTCAGCAGCACGGTCTCGTGGCGTTGGACTCATCGGACTCGGTACTGCGGCCGGCCAAGCTGTGGAACGACACCACCTCGGCCCCTGAGGCAAGCCGTCTCGTCGATCGCCACGGCTCCGCGTGGTGGGTGGAGCGCGTCGGGTCGGTGCCGGTCGCGTCCTTCACCGTGACCAAGGTGGCTTGGATGGCGGAGCACGAGCCCGACCTCCACCGCCGGATCGACAAGGTGATGCTCCCCCACGATTATCTGACCTGGCGTCTGACCGGCCGTCACCTGACCGACCGGGGCGACGCGTCAGGCACCGGTTGGTGGTCACCCGACGGCGGACAAGTCGGGACTTACGTGGGCGAGGTCCTGGACCTCGTCGGCCTTCCGATCTCGAGTCTGCCTGAGGTCGTTCCAGCGGACCACGTCGTCGGGACGCTCACGGTCGAGGCCGCTGCGTCGCTCGGGCTACGCCCCGACGTCGTGGTTGGCCCAGGCACGGGTGACAACATGGCCGCTGCGCTCGGTCTCAGACTGCGGCCGGGCGACGTCGCCCTGTCCCTGGGCACCTCGGGAACGATCTACGCGGTCGCCGATCGCCCGTGTTTGGACTTGACGGGGTTCGTTTCGGCCTTTGCCGACGCCGCGGGGGGCTTCCTACCTCTGGTGTGCACGCTCAGCGCGACCAAGGTGACCGACGCGGTTGCTTCGTGGCTGGGGATCGACGCAGCCGAGCTGGCTGAACTGGCCCTGACCGCTGACGCTGCATCGCTCCTTCCCGCGCTGGTCCCCTATTTCGACGGTGAGCGGACACCCAATCTGCCCGCTGCCACCGGCACCTTCGTCGGCCTTCGCACTTCGACCACCCGCGCGCAGCTCGCACTGGCCGCGCACGACGGCGTCATCTGCGGCCTCCTCGGCGGCTACGACGCTCTTCGGGAAGCGGGTGTGGCGGTCGGCGGCCGAGTCCATCTCATCGGCGGCGGTGCAAAGTCCTCGGCCTATCGGCAACGCACCGCCGACCTGCTGGGCTCACCGATCGTCGTGTCCCACAGCGGCGAGACCGTCGCCACCGGCGCCTGTGTCCAGGCCGCGGTGGTGTACACGGCAGCGGGTTACTCCCGCCCGGCCACGGACAGCCGGTCGGACGTATTCGCAGCAGTGACCGATCGATGGAGCCTCAGCGACGGAACGGAGGTCGTCCCATCCCCCGGCGTCGACCACCCGGCCCGCCGAGCCCAGTACACCGCGGCCCGCGACGCCCTCCCTGATCCCCGCCCCCCGAAATTTGAAGCAAAAACCACGCCACACGTGGAAAACGCTGCACAGAACGGGGGTGAGGGGTCAGTCGATACCGAGCTCGGAGAGGACTTCGGCGGTATCGGCCCCGAGGCGGGGGGCATGCCGGCGGATCGGTAGGACCTCGCCGTCGATGCGGAACGGGTCGCGAACGTAGTGGTACGGGCCCTCGGTGGGATGCACGTCGTCCTGAAGCAGACCCACGGCCGCGAAATGGGGCTCCTCAGCGATGTGTTCGAGCTGCACCACTTCGGACATCGGGATGGAGTGCGTCGTGCAGAACGACTCCCAATCGGCGGTCGACCTCTCGGCGACGACCTCGCCCATCAAGGCGTAGAGCGCATCGGCATGGACCACCCGCTTGGCCCTGGTCTCGAATCGTGGGTCGTCGAGACACTCCGGACGCCCCCCGTAGTTCCAGAAGTGGGTCCAGTTGTCCTCGCTGTAAGGCAGGATCACGATCCACCCGTCGAGGGTGCGCCGGGGTTTGCGGTTCGGCGTGCGGATCCGGTTGTAACTGAAATCGCCGAACGGCGGGTCGAACGTGTGCCCGCTGAGGTGTTCGACCAGGTTGAAGGCGGCCATGGTCTCGGCCATCGGGACCTCGATGGTGGCCCCATGACCGGTCATGGCCCGACCATGGAGTGCTGCCGCGACGGCGAACGCGATGTGCACCCCGGTGATCTTGTCGGCGTAGATGCTCGGCATCAGCTGAGGCTCGGGGTGGGCCCATTCGAACATCGAAGCCAGCCCGGAGACCGCTTGGATCACGTCGTCGTATGCCGCGTGATCGGCTTTGGGGCCGTCGCTCCCGTAACCGTTGGCCACGCAGTAGACGATGTCAGGTCGCAATGACCGAACTCCGGCCTCGTCCAGACCCAACCGATCGAGCGCACTCCGCCGCATGTTGGTGACGAAGACGTCGCAGGACTCGAGCAGTCGATCCAAACGGCCGCGGTCGGTGGCGTCCTTGAGATCGAGCACGATGCTCCGCTTGTTGCGGTTCAGGTTCATGCTGAACGCGCTCATCTTGGGGGACTTCATGGGCTCGTACTCCCGCACGATGTCACCCTCGGGGCCTTCGATACGGATCACGTCGGCTCCCATGTCGGCCAACATCCGGGTGGCGAGCGGCCCCATCACCACGGTCGTGAGATCAGCAATACGCACGCCATCCAGAGGTCCGGTCATGGCGGCCGACCTTAGCGGCGTGCGGTCAGACGAGCATGCCTGCTGCGAGGCGGCGTAAGCCGGTGGCCAGTGCGTCGGCCTCCTCGAGCAGCCCGAACTCGACCAGCCGGCGCAAGGACACCGCGATCTTCACATCGTGGGTGTCGCCGGTCAGGATCGAGGCCGAGACCAGCGAGTCGATGGAGTCGACCGGCCCGTACGACTCGTCATAGTTGCCGGGCCCCTCGGGCTGCTGGGTCTCGGTGAGGGCGGCGCACGCGGCGCCTGCGATGAGGTACGCCGACCACCAGGGTGCGGTGATGGACGTTTCCCACTGATCGAATGGCTCGCCGGTGCAAACCAGGTGATGCACCTCGCACATGGCGTGCAGACCGGTGAGCGCGTGCACCGCAACGAACGACGAGGGGCTTCGGCGCACCAGTCCCGCTGCGTCGCAAGCGGCCGACCGAAGGGTCCGTCCGATGACCGTGGGGCTACGGCCAACAGCACAGACATGGTGTTCGGTGTGCCAAAGGGCACACCGGTCAAGTCGTCTGACCAGCAGAAGGCGAAGAAACTTGGCTACCCAGCTTCGGACGAGTACGACTTCACAAGGCTTGGAAACTCATGTTGGTTCACCAACATCGAGCATGGGCGACGCCATGAAGTCATGCAACTGATGACGATGGCAGACAACAAGAGGTTCAGCAAGCACAAGGAGCTTCGAGGTCTTGGCTACAAGACGTACGACAACTACGACGCCATCGAGGTTCCGTTCACCGACGCCATCCCAAGCGACTACGACGGGGAGATGGGCGTACCAATCACCTTCCTCGACAAGTACAACCCAGACCAGTTCGAAGTCGTCGAACTGAGCAGGTACACCAAGACGCAGGGCATGTCCAAGGAGTTCGTGGCGGCATACTACGCCTCGGGACAGACAGGGCAGATAAGCGAAGGCCACCCCGACTTGTGCTACTACGACAGCAGCGGTCGGCCGATCGTTCCCTACATGCGCATCCTAATTCGGCGAAAGACCAACTCGTGAAGACCACACTCCGGCATTACACCGTCAAGGAGGTGCTCGACGGATTCGTGTACAACGAACTCGAAGGCAGGGGTCTGTTCGGGCTGTCCGGCAAGCTCGTCATCCAGCCGGAGTTTCAGCGCCACTACATTTACAACGACGGCAAGAAGGACGTTGCCGTCATCGACTCCCTGTTGAAGGGCTACCCGCTCGGGCTCATTTACTTCAACATCAACGGCAGCAAGCTCGAAGTCCTCGACGGGCAGCAGCGCATCACCAGCGTGGGCCGATTCATCACCGGGAAGTTCGCCATCAAGGTCAACGGCAAGGAACAGACTTTCTCATCGCTTCCCAAGGACATCCAGGACAACCTCCACAGCAGCGAGTTTCTTGTCTACGAGTGCGACGGCACCGAGACCGAGATAAAGGAGTGGTTCCGCACCATCAACATCGCGGGAATCCCCCTCAAGCCACAGGAACTGCTCAACGCCATCTACTCTGGCCCGTTTGTTACCGCCGCGAAGGCGGAGTTCTCGAACTCCAACAACGCGAACCAGCAGAGGTGGTCTGCCTATGTGAAAGGCGACCCAAAGCGTCAGGAGATCCTTGAGACCGCGCTCGGCTGGGTCGCTTCCTCGAAAGGCAAGACCATCGACGCGTACGTCGCTCAGCACCGCAACGACACGAACATTAACGAACTGCGCAACTACTTCAGTTCGGTCATCGACTGGGTCGGTGGTGTGTTCACCGGCTCACCGCAGAAGGAGATGCGCGGGCTCGACTGGGGACGCCTGTACGAGGAGTACCACAGCACCGCCTACGACCCGACCGCCGTCAACTCCGACCTGGAAGAGCTCCTCCGCGACTCCGTCGTCAGCAGTCGAAAGGGCATCTACGAGTACCTGCTCAGCGGTAAGACAAAGACGGAACTGCTCGCGGTGCGCCTCTTTGAGGAGAAGACCAAGAACGCCGCCTACGAGAGGCAGACCGCCCCAGCCAATGCGGAAGGCACCTCGAACTGCCCGCTGTGCGCCGTCGGCAACAACGCAAACAACTCCCGAATCTACACCCTGGAGGAGATGGACGCGGACCATGTCAGCGCCTGGTCCAAGGGCGGGCAGTCCGACTTGGCCAACTGCGAGATGCTTTGCGTCACCCACAACCGCGCTAAGGGCAACAGATAACACCGGATCGCAGGCGATCAGACATCGCTCGGCAGTGGGCTGAGTCGAATCGCACGCTCGCCGTCGACCAGAGTCTACCCAAAAGTTCAATTTTGATCCTCTGAACTCGCTCAACGATCTCAATCAGATCCTCAGCGGCGGCCTCGACTTCGCCTCGCTCAAGAGCGGAGTGAAAGTGTCGTCCACCAGGATTGAGAGGCTGTCGCCCTGGAACACGGCTCCACAGATCGCCTTGGAGTCGTATCTCCGATCCTCCACGACGAGGAAGTAGCTGCTACTGCGGCCAAATCCGTACTTCTTTAGAAACGCGTCGCGGCCAAACACATCAAACTCGGCGACTGCTCCCAGGACAGCAGCAGCCGTGACATTAGCTAACACTGTCATTTCCTTTCACATGCCGGCCCGAAGGCAAGTTATGTGAGATGCCGCCTACTCGTACAGCAGACGCACCGTTCGGGAACGGTCAACGCATCTGAGGCTGGTGCGGCGTTTCGAACACCCTTATCTCCTATCCCGCCTACCGGTCGGCCGGGCCGTACCTCCAGCCGACCGCGCCCGGCCCCGACGGCGAGGAAACTCTCGCCGGCGAGGACT
>JAQCHM010000168.1 GCA_027730885.1 Actinomycetota bacterium
GACGACGGCAGCGGCTTGAAGGGTCGGGTGATCGATGGGCTGGGCGATGTTCAGGGCTTGCACCTGCGCGTGAGCGAAGGTCTGCTCGAGGTCGAGCACCGGGCCCGCTGGGACGCCGACAGCCAGGAAGGCTTCGATCCATTCATCCGCCGGCCGAGTGACCGTCTCGGCTGCGATCATGGCATTGACTTCCTCGCGCCGTTTTCGACGCGACCCCGGCTTGGCGTAGCGATCGTCGTCGGCCCATTCGGGATGACCGAGTACATCGCAGACCGAGCGGAAGTGCGCGTTGGTACCGGGGGCCAGATTGAAGACGCCGTCGGCTGCGGGGAAGGTTCCCATCGGCACGCCGGTCGGATGGTGATTGCCCTGCTGTCCGGGCACCTCCCCCTCGATCAACACGCGGGCGGCCTGGAAGTCCATCATCGCGATCAGCGATTCGAGCAGCGAGGTCCTGACCCACGAGCCGGCTCCGGTGCGATCGCGCCGGATGATCGCCATCAAGATGCCGAAGGAGAGATAGATGCCGGAAGAGCTGTCCGCCACCGCATGTCCCGAGCGGACCGGGCCTTGGCCGGGGAGGCCGGTGACGGACATCAGGCCGGCCATTCCCTGGGCAACCTGGTCGTAGCCCGGCCGATGAGCCCATGGGCCGTCCTGCCCGAAGCCGGAGATGCTGGCGTACACCAACCGCTCGTTGACCGCGTGCAGTGCCTCCCAGTCGAGGCCCAGCCTGGCGGTGACGCCAGGTGCGAAGTTCTCGACCACGACGTCGGCTCGTCGAACCAGATCGAGGAATAACGAGTGGCCCTCGGGATGCTTCAGATTGAGGGTCAGCGACTCGTTGTTCCGTCGAAGGTTCTGGAAGTCGGAACCGAGTCGGCTACCGAGCAGACCCTCTCCTCCGTCCTCCGCCGGGCGTTCGATGGTGATGACTCGGGCGCCCCAGTCGGCCAACTGACGAACCGCGGTCGGCCCGGCGCGAAACGCGGTCAGGTCGCGCACCAACAAGTGGTCGAGGGGCATGCCCTCCGGTGGTTGGGGCGTGCCTGTCATACGTCGGGCGCCGAGCCCCGCACCACGAAGTCGGCCTGCTCCTCCAGGGCCTTGACCGTGGCCAATACGTCCTCGGCGGCGAACCCGTTCTCCCGGTAGTGGTTCAGCAGCGATTGCGTGTGTTCCCCCATCGGCACGGGGACGCTGAGCTCGTGGGCCAGGTCGACCGCGAGGCCGATGTCCTTGCTCGCCAGTGTGTTGGTGAATGACGGAGCCAGCCGATCCCGGAGGATCGCACGGGTGCTCGAGTCCCAGACGAAGCTGGCCCCGCTGCTGGCCTGCACGACCTCCCGGAGCACCTTGGGATCGACGCCTGCCTTGGCGCCGAGGAGGAGGGCCTCGGTCGCGGCCATCATGTTGCTGAACGCCAACATGTTGTTGACGACTTTGACCACGTTGCCGGCACCAACGTCGCCGCAATGCACGACCTTGGCGGCGAACGCCCCGAGGATCGGTTCGAAGGTGTGGAACACTTCGGCCGGTCCGCCCACCATCACCGCGAGCGTGCCCTTGCGAGCGCCGCCGACTCCTCCTGACACTGGGGCGTCGAGGAACGAGAACCCTCGCTCGGTCGCCTCGTCGGCGAGGCGACGGCTCAGCGTCGGCGAACTGGTCGTCAAGTCGAGGATGACCGCGCCCGGCTGCATGGTCTCGAACAAGCCGCCGGCCCCGATGACGATGGCCTCGACGTCGGCGGGCATCGGGAGCGAGAGAAGAACGGCCTCGGCACCGGCTGCGGCGTCGCCGACCGTGGCGCAGGCTCGTGCACCGGCGGCGACCAGGGGGGCGATCGATTCCGACCTCAGATCATAGGCCCCGACGTCGTGGCCTGCAGCAACGACATGGCCCGCCATGGGCCCCCCCATGTTGCCGACCCCGATGAATCCCAGTCGCATCGCGTTCTCCCTCATGCTCCTTCGGCGGTTTACGGCTCGATCGTACGTGACCCATCTCGCCGGACCCGAATCAGACCTCGTAGCCTCCGGTCATGCCGCAAGCCCCCGCCGCCCCTGTCGCTCCGCCCGCCGTTCGATCAGCCACCGGCGACCTCTCGACCCTCGACCGATACCTTCCGCTCTGGATCGGCTTGGCCATGGGCCTGGGCATCGCACTCGGCAAAGCCTTCCCGGGGCTGAACGAGCAGCTTGAACGGGTGAGGATCGGCAGCGTCTCGCTTCCCATCGCGATCGGTCTGATCGCCATGATGTACCCCGTCCTGGCCAAGGTGAAGTACCGCTCGATGGGTGTCGTCGTCGGCGACAAGCGATCGCTCGTCCTGTCGCTCGTCCTCAACTGGCTCGTCGGCCCCACCCTCATGTTCGCGCTGGCCTGGCTCCTGCTCCCCGACCTTCCCGACTATCGGACGGGCCTGATCATCGTCGGCCTCGCCCGGTGCATCGCGATGGTGTTGATCTGGAACGACTTGGCGTGCGGCAATCGCGAGCTCGCTGCAGTGCTGGTGGCCATCAACTCGGTGTTCCAGATCGCGGCGTACTCCCTGCTCGGCTATTTCTATCTCGAACTGCTCCCCCGTTGGCTCGGACTCGACAGCTCGGGGATCGACGTCACCGTCTGGCAGATCACCAAGTCGGTGTTGATCTTCCTCGGCATTCCACTTGTCGCCGGCTACCTGACGAGGACGTTCGGCGAACGGCTCAAGGGCGTGACCTGGTACGAGGGCACGTTCCTGCCGAAGATCGGACCGGTTGCGCTTTACGGGCTGCTGTTCACGATCGTGATCCTGTTCGCCCTTCAAGGTGAGCGGATCACCGACCAACCCTTCGATGTCGCCCGAATCGCACTGCCCTTGCTCGTGTACTTCGGAGTGATGTGGTTCGGCTCGTTCCTCGCAGGTGTCCGTATGGGTCTGCCGTACGATCGCAATGCGTCGATTGCGTTCACGGCGGCCGGCAACAACTTCGAACTGGCCATCGCGGTGGCCATCGGCGTCTTCGGCGTGTCGTCCGGTCAAGCGCTCGCCGGTGTCGTCGGTCCGCTCATCGAGGTGCCCGTGTTGGTAGCGCTGGTCTACGTCTCGCTCTGGGCCCAGCGCAGGTTCTATACGGGCGCCGACGCTCCCGCTTGCGGGTGACCTCAGCCACCGGGTGACCTAACGTGCGACAAACGCCCCTGCCTTGGAGGCCAACGACGACGAGTCAGAACAACGAGACCTCGACCTTCGACGTCGTCGTCGCAGGCGCCGGATTCGCCGGCCTGTACCTGCTCCACCGCCTACGCAAGCAGGGACTTCGAGCACGGGCGTTCGAGACCGGCGGCGACGTAGGCGGAACCTGGTACTGGAACCGGTACCCCGGTGCTCGTTGCGACGTGCAGTCCGTCGACTACTCCTACAGCTTCGACCCGGACCTCGAGGTCGAGTGGACGTGGTCCGAGAAGTACGCCACCCAGCCAGAGATCCTGCGCTACCTGCAGCACGTCGCAGACAAGCACGACCTGCGTCGCGACATCTCGTTCAACGCGAAGATCGAGTCGGCCGTGTAGGACGCCGCGACGCGGCTCTGGCGTCTGCAGACCAGCGCCGGCGACGACATCACGGCCCGCTACTACATCATGGCAACCGGATGTCTCTCGGTGCCCAAGGACGTCGACATCGAAGGCGCCACCAACTTCAAGGGCGAGGCGTACTTCACGTCCAGTTGGCCCCACGGCGGCGTCGACCTCACCGGCAAGCGCGTCGCCGTCATTGGCACCGGTTCGTCCGCCATTCAGTCGATCCCGATCATGGCCGCGCAGGCCCAGAGCCTGACCGTCTTCCAACGGACCCCCAACTTCTCCATGCCCGCCTTCAACGGCCCGATTCCCGAGCACAAGAAGGCCGCCATCAGCGGTCGCACGGCCGAGTACAGCGAGGAGGCCAAGTGGACCCAGGGCGGTGTGCCAGGTGAGATCTCGACCATCAGCGCACTGGCAGTTTCCGACGAGGAGCGCACCACGATCCTCGAAGCCGCCTATGCCAAGGGCGATTTGTTCGCCATCCTCACCGCGTTCTCCGACACCGGGGTCACGGAGGCGGCCAACGCCAAGGCGGCCGAGTTCCTCCGGAACAAGATCCGGTCGATCGTGCACGATCCCGACACCGCCGAGGCCCTGTGCCCGAAGGACTACCCGTTCGGCACCAAGCGGCCCTGCCTCGACAGCGGCTACTTCGAGGCGTTCAATCGCCCAAACGTCCGCCTGGTCGATCTCCGCAAGACCCCGCTGAACGCGATCACCCCGTCCGGCATCGACACCTCGGCCGACTCGCTCGAATTCGATGTGATCGTCTTCGCCACGGGATTCGACGCCATGACCGGCGCCATCGTCGGCGTCGACGTCACTGGTAGCGACGGGCGCTCGCTGGCCGACAAGTGGGCCGACGGACCCAAGAACTACCTCGGGCTGATGATCGAAGGGTTCCCCAACTTCTTCACCGTCACGGGACCAGGAAGCCCTTCGGTGCTGTCCAACATGGCGGTCTCGATCGAGCAGCACGTCGATTGGATCTGCGACACCATCGATCGGCTTCGTTCCGAGGGGTTCGACACCATCGAACCGACCGAGACCGCAGAGAACGGTTGGGTCCAGTTCGTCAACGACGCGGGTGACATCACGCTCTTCCCGAAGGCTGACTCGTGGTACATGGGCGCCAACGTTCCGGGCAAGCCACGGGTGTTCCTGCCCTTCGTCGGCGGCGTCGGCACCTATCGCAAAGCCTGCAACGAAGTGATCGAACGTGACTTCCTCGGATTCCGACGCATCGGCCCGGACAACGAGGTCGAGGTCGACGGCATCATTCGGCCGCTGCAACTCGACGTTCTGTTGTTGCTGGAAGCCATGGCCGCCATGGATCTCCCGGCACTCGACGGCATGTCACCCGATGAGGCACGAGCTTTCATGGCTGCCGGCAGCGCGCTTCGCGCTCCCGGACCCGAAGTCGGCGAGCGAGTCATCGGCACCTTCCCGGGCGCGTCGGGCGAACTCACCTACTGCCTGTACCGGCCGGCGACACCTGGCCCGCACCCGGTCGTCGTCTACTACCACGGTGGAGGATGGGTCCTGGGCGATGCCGTATCCGACGATCCTTTCTGCCGCGATCTGTGCAACCGGGCCGACGCCATCATCGTGTCGGTCGACTACCGCCACGCTCCCGAGGCTCGATTCCCCGCGGCGATCGACGATGCCTCCGCTACCGTGCAATGGGTCGCAGCCAGTGCCACGTCGCTCGGAGGCATCGATGCCCCGGTCGCTGTCTGTGGCTGGAGCGCCGGCGGCAACCTGGCTGCGGTGGTCTGTCAGATGGCAGCGGCCGCCGGTGGCCCGGTCATCGCCGGGCAGGTGCTGATCACGCCGGTCACCGACTGCGACATGACCCGCGGCTCGTATCAATCCAACGGGACGGACTTCGTGCTGACGGCCGACCTCATGCGTTGGTTCTGGGATCACTACGCCGACGAGACCGAGCGGCTCGACCCCAGGGCATCGCCGCTGCGCGCGGCCGACCTCAGCGGACTTCCGCCGGCGTTGGTCGTTACCTCCGAGTTCGACCCGTTGCGCTATGAGGGGATGGCCTACGCCGCCGCGCTGGGCGCGGCGGGCATCGGGTGCCACAACCTGCAGGCACGAGGGCATCTCCACACCAGCATCCACGCGGTGGACATCATCATCAGCGGAGCACCGGTTCGAGCCGAGAATGCTGCTGCCCTGAAGAGTTTCCTCGGAGCCGCGATCCCGGCCTGACGCGCCGTTCGTCGACGGACCGCTACCGACTGCCGGCTACTGCAGGAGGAAGCCTTCGTAGCCTTTCTCGACGACCTCGTTGATCACCTTGGTGAACTTCGGGGCTCCGCCGTTGTAGACGAAGTAGCGGATCTTGCCCTCCTCGTGGCCCTCCACGTTGGAGTTGTAGCCGGTGAACCAGCTCTTGGCTTTTCGCATGAGCACCATGCTGTACATGTCAGCCACGTGGGCGGTCCAGTCCTCCTCGGCCCGAGGCGTCGCCTCGACGCGCTGATACCCCGCTTCCCAGATGTGCTCGAGCAGATCGGTGGTCCAGTTCACGCAGGTCTCGATGCCCCGCGGGAAGTTGGACGATGCCGAACCGCTCTGTGGACCGGCCAGCATCAAGAGGTTCGGGAAGCCGGAGACGGCCGCCCCGAGGTACGTCGAGGGTCCTTCTCGCCAACGGTCACGGAGCTTCTCGCCATCGACTCCCTGGATGTCGATGCGGTCGAAGGCGCCGGTGATGGCGTCGAAGCCCGTGGCGTACACGATGATGTCGAAGTCGTACTCGGCTGCGGTCGTCTTGATCCCGGTCGGCGTGATGCGCTCGATGGGAGTCTCGGTGATGTCGACCAGCTCGACGTTGTCCTGGTTGTAGACCTCGAAGTAGTTGGTCTCCATCGGTACCCTCTGAACACCGAAGCCGTGGTCGCGTGGGATGAGCTTCTCGGCGACAACGGGGTCATTGACCCGCCGGCGGATCCGGTCGGCGATGTACTCGGAGAACTCGGCGTTGGCTTCGTCGTCGACGAAGATTTCCATGAAGTTCTGCAGCCAGATACCGAAGCCAGGCTCGTCGTACAACTTGTCCCAGAACTCCAGGCGCTCCTCGCGTGTCAGGTTGTAGAAACCCCGCCGGTCGGGTCGGTGCTCGAAACCACCCGGGGTCTTGGCACAAGTGGCGAAGATCTCGTCGTAACGGGCCCGGATGTCTGCCATCTCCTCGTCGGAGATCGGGCCGTTGTTGAGCGGGGCGCTCCAATTCGGTCGACGCTGGAACACCTTCAGCGAACCGACCTTGGGTCCGATGTCGCCGATGACCTGGATGCCGGTCGCGCCGGTTCCGATCACGGCCACCCGCTTTCCTACCAGATCGACCGGTTCCTTCGGCCAGTGGAAGGTATGCCACGACTGACCCTTGAAGGAATCCATTCCCTCCAGGCGAGGTGGCGTAGGGGCCGAGAGGAGTCCGACCGCGGTGACGACGAAGCGCGCCGTGACCGTTCGACCATCGCCGATCTTCAGGCGCCACAGGTCACTGGTCTCGTCCCAGACCATCGACTCGATGGGCGACTTGAACTGCATGTACTTGCGGAGGTCGAACTTGTCGGCGACGAAGTTCAAGTAGCGAAGGTTCTCGGGCTGGCCCGAGAAGCGCTCCTTCCAGTGCCACTCGTCGAGCACCTCCCGAGAGAAG
>JAQCHM010000169.1 GCA_027730885.1 Actinomycetota bacterium
GGGGTGGGTTCAGACCGATCGAGGCGAGGAGATCCCGTTCGTGGCCCATGTCGTGGCCCATCGGTGGGGCTGGCGGAACGAGGCGGCCGCAGTCATGAACGCAGCGTGGTTCCGGGGTTTGTACCTCGGCCCCCGAGCGCATCTCAACGACGGCCTGCTCGACGTGACGGTGGGCCGGTTGCCGCTCCGCCAGCGCGTCGAGGCCCACCGACGGGCAGCAACCGGCACCCATCTCCCGCATCCGATGCTCCACACCGAACGTGTCCCGCGATGGGAGCACCGTTTCGATCGCCCCACGCGCGTGTACGCCGACGGCGAGAACATCGGCCGGACCCGTTCGCTGATCGTCCGGGTGCAGGCGGACGCCTACTGGGCGGTTCTTTGACGAGGGTCCACCGTTCAGCGTGTTGGTGCCAATACCCTCGGCCACCGTGGGTGCGTACGTGGTGGAGGAATTCAGGCCCGACGAACAAGACGTTCTTCGGCGTTACTTCACCAACCTGGATCTGCCGGTGTTCGCCCTCGTCAACCTGCCCGAGGTCGTCAAGGGCGCGCTGTTCGCGCGCTACTCCCGGTCGGCCAAGAGCCTGCGCCGTCTCTTCCTCGACGAGTTCGTCGGTGAACTCGACATCGAAGGTGACACCAGCATCGATGCCACCGTCGGCCTCGATCGGGCAGAGGAGCTCTACGAGCGGGTGTTCGTCGAGTACGGCGACGACTCGGTGGCCCAGTTGGGCGGTGTGCATCTGGCCTGCGAACAGGCGTCGAACCTTTTGACCAAGGCGCTCGAGTGGGGTCGGCTGGCGTCCTATCTCGAGCAATCCACTCGTTACATCGCCTACGACAGTCGGGCCGGAGGCCGCTATCGCTTCTATCGGGACTCCGACGTCCTCTCGTCCGAACTCGGCACCCGCTATGTGGGGGACATGGACCGGCTGTTCGACACCTACGCCGAGCTCACGCCCATCGTCGCCGATCACGTTCGTCGGACCACACCCAAGAACCCGGCGGACAGCGACTTCATCTACCGCATGGCGGTCAAGGCCAAAGCCCTCGACGCCGTCCGCGGCATCCTGCCCGCGGCGGCCCAGTCCAACGTCGGTATGTACGGTTCGGGCCAGGCCTACGAGCAGATGCTGCTGCGACTCCGCGCCCACCCATTGCCCGAGGCCCGCAACTACGCCGACCTCATCCTGACCGAGCTGCGCAAGGTCATTCCGTCGTTCGTCCGACGAGTCGACATCCCCGAACGCGGCGGTGAGTGGGTTGATTATCTGGCCGGCACGCGCACGGCGATGGAGGAGTTGGCAGCCGAGTTGGTGGGACCGACTCTTCCGGACAGCGATCCGACCGTCGACCTCGTCGACTTCGATCCCGACGCCGAGATCAAGGTCGTCGCGGCAATGCTGTACCCCTACACCGATCGTCCCGAGCGTGACCTCGAGGCGCTGGCCAGGGCCATGACCATCGACGAGCGGATCCGGGTCATCCGGACCTACTGCGGCGATCGAGGCAACCGCCGGCATCGACCCGGACGGGCTCTCGAGCGACCGTTCTACCGATTCGACGTGCTGGCCGACTACGGCGCGTTCCGTGATCTGCAGCGCCATCGGATGCTCACCGTCGATTGGCAACAGCTCACGACCCGGCATGGTTACACCCGGCCGGAGCTGGTCGAAGAGGCCGGCGTCGCTCAGCAGTTCGACGCCGCGATGGAGCGGTCACACAGCTTGTTCGAGGCCCTCGAGCCGTCCTTCGGTCCTCAGTCCTCGTACGCGGTCGCGCTTGCGTATCGGGCGCGCTTCTCGCTCAACCTCAACGCTCGCTCCGCGATGCATCTCCTCGAGCTCCGCTCGACACCCCAGGGGCATCCGGCCTACCGAACCGTCGCCCAGCAGATGCACCGCGCCATCGCCGAGTCCGCTGGTCATCACGCCATCGCCGAGATGATGCACTTCGTCAACCACGCAACCGAAACCGACCTCGAGCGTCTCGAAGCCGAGCGACGGGCCGAAGCACGCCGAAGCGAGCTCGGGCTGAAGTGACGTCGGCGGATCGGGACCAGGGTGGCGTCTGGGCCTTCCGGCCCGAGCCGTGCGGCCCAGAGATCCGTGGATGCGATGGGCCGAATGGCTCACATCCGGTCCGGACCGTCCGATGGGTTCGCCATGTTGTCACAATCTGCTAGCAACCGAACCCCCGACCGCGCAGGCCGTCGCAAGCTCCGAGGTGCCACCGCCGCATTCTTGGTCGCAAACGTCCTCGGTCTTGCAACAATGATCGGTGCGCAGCCGGTCTCGGCCCATGAAACCTACAAAGTGCGGGAACGCGAGACCCTGTCCCACGTGGCGGTCCGCACCGGTGTCTCGGTCTCGGTCCTGGCCCAGGCCAACGGCCTCGCCGATGCCAATCACGTCCGATCCGGCCGGACCTTGGTGATCCCATCCGGTCACGTCCGATCCGGCCGGACCTTGGTGATCCCATCCGGTGCGCCGAGCGCTGCCGTGGCGCCGTCGACCGTCGCCTACACGGTCCAAGCGGGCGACACGCTCAGTGAGATCGCGCTGGCCGCCGGTGTCTCCACCCGCGAGCTGGCCGAACGGAACGGCCTTTCCGATCGGCACGCCATCCGCGTCGGCCAGACGCTCGAGCTCCCCGCCACCCCTGGACTGGTCGTACAGCCAAGCGCCAACTACCCCCGACTCCCTCACCGACTCGTCGTACAGCCAAGCGCCAACTACCCCGGACTCCCTCAGCGACTCGTGAACAATCCCGAACGCTTGGCCCTCATCCCTCACTTCGAGACGTGGGCGGCCGCCAACAACATCCCGGTCGATCTCCTCATGGCCATTGCCTGGCAGGAGTCAGGCTGGAACAACGCCGCCCTCTCCCACAAGGGGGCGCGAGGGGTCGGACAGTTGATGCCCCAGACCGAGGTCTGGGTCGCGACCGGCCTGATCGGGCGGCCGGAGCTGTCGGCGGTCAATCCCGAGGACAACATCCGCATCAGCGCACGCTACGTCCGATGGTTGCTCGACCGGATGGGCGGTGACGAGCGCCGCGCCATCGCGGGCTACTACCAGGGTCCGACGTCGGTGGCCAATGGCCCGTTGTACTCGTCGACCGAGCTCTACATCCGGAACGTGCTGGTCCATCGCCAGTTCTTCACCTCCAACTGACGAGGTCGGGAGAAGTCTTACCCGATGCCGTGGACCTGGGCTCTAAGTGTGTAGAGTCCGCCCCGATTCGCGCGTTGTTGCGTAGATGACGATCTTCTCCCGGTTTGTTGGTGGTGCCCGCATGAGTGACGACGACGATGACATCGAAATGGCCGATGAGGAGCTGGAGGATCTCGGTCTGGACGGCGACGTTGGGCTCGACGGTCACGACGCCCTCGACGACATAGGTCTCGAGGATGTCGTGGATCCCGGGCTCGATCTCGACGACGAACTGGCTGGCTTGGAGGAGCAGTTCGACGTCGTCGTCGTGGTCGAGGAGGGCGCTGAGCCTCGCGTCCGCGTGCGGCGCGACGATGACGACGACGACGACGACGACGAAGAAACCGATCCCGACGATGTCGAGGCCGACCTCGAGGAGATCCTACGAGATCGCATGGCGGCGTCCGACGACGACGATGACGATGACGACGAGCCCGACGGCGAGGAGGGCAACCCGTCGGTACCGGCCAAGCGCGGCGACGAATTCCTCTGCGGCCTGTGCTTCCTGGTCGTGAGTCGGGCCCAGCTGAACACTCCGTGTCCCATGGGCGACGGCATCGAGCTGCACCGGCCGGCAGGATGAGCGAGTCAGCCGACGCCCCCGACCTGTCGGATCGTCTAGCTGATTTTTTCCTCTACGCGCCGTTGGGTCTGCTCTGGGAGCGCGATCAGGTGCTCGAGCGCCTGGTCAAACGCGGTCGTAGCCAGACACAGCTGGCGAAGTTGGCGGCCCAGATGGCAGTCCAGCGTGAGCCGGAGGAGGTCGAGAAGCAGGTCAGGAAATCGCTGGAGTCGCTGGCCGGCTCGATCGCGGGGCCGATCGCCCGGGTGTTGGTCGAAGCCGGCGTCGCCTTCGGCGTTCCTGGCAGCCAGCGACCCTGTCAGCCGGAGCCTCCCGCTTCCCCTACTGCTGCCCGCGCAGAAACAGGACCGACTGAGGTTGGCGGGCTCGCCGACTACGACCGGCTCTCGGCACGAGAGCTGATCGGGTTGTTGGACGCGCTCGCGCCGGCCGCGTTGATCGAGATCCGCTCGCACGAGTCGGCGGGACGCAAGCGCAAGACCGTTCTGGCCAAGCTCGATCAGCTCCTCGATACGGCATGACCGAGTCGGCCCGGCTGGCTCGAGCCGCCGACGTGCCGGTCATGCGATCCATCGCTGCTACGGTCGAGGCGACCCTCGAGGGCGCTCGCGGTGCTGTGGTGTTCCTCGGGCGAGAAGCGGCGGACGAGGCCTGGCGTATTGGCGTCGCCGTCGACGAAGGACGGGCCGTGGTCGGCACCTACGACGACGCACCCTTCGGCTACGCGGTGTTCACCACCGAAGAGCTGAACGACCAGACCCTCTTGGGTCGCATCGAGTCGTTGGCCGTGCTGCCCGACGCCCGTGGTGCCGGGATCGGTGAGGCCATGATGAACCTCGTGATCGCCATCCTCCGCGACGCCGGCTGTGCCTCGATCGATGCCCATGCCCTTCCCGGCGACCGGGAGACCAAGAACTTCTTCGAGTCCTTCGGGCTCAAGGCTCGGCTGCTCGTCGTCAATCTGGCTCTCGATTCAGGCGATGACTGATCGGGCCGAGATAGCGGTCGGGGCGGTTGTCATCGTCGACGGGCATCTGTTGCTGGTCGAGCGGGGGCGACCGCCTGCGGTCGGCGAATGGTCGGTGCCCGGCGGGCGGGTCGAACCGGGGGAGACGTTGGCCGAAGCCGTCGAGCGAGAAGTGTTGGAGGAGACCGGGCTGCGGGTGCGGTGCGGGGCCTTCATCGGTTGGGTCGAGCGAATCAGCCCGAACTTCCATTTCGTGATCATGGACTTCATCGCTACACCGGTCCAGCCGGTCAGCCCGGGTCTCGACCTCCTCCCAATTTGCGCGGGGGACGATGCCTCGGCTGCCGCGTGGGTGCCGCTGCCCGAGCTCGCTTGGGTCAACCTGGTTGCCGGCCTACGTGAGTTCCTACACGACCACTCGCTCTATTAGCCTGCGCGGTATGGCCAATGACTACGGTTACCTGCCGAAAGCTGATCCTGACGCCCTCCCCGAAGACCTCAAGCGGCGGAAGGAGATCTGGTTCGAGAAGGCCTACAAGGACGACAACCTGTTCCTGACGTTGGCCAACCAGCCCGAAGTGCTGAGCATGTTCCTCGACTGGACCTCGTTCATCTACACCGATCGTTCGTCGCTCGACCCCGCCCTCGTCGAGCTCTGCCGCATCCGGTTGGCCCATCGAAACCACTGCGTGCATTGAAGCCTGGCTCGTAGCTCATCGTTGATGGGCAAGCGCCTCCAGACCACTGACGTCGACGCCGCGCTCGGCGATCTCGACGACGCCGATCTCCCGGCTGCGACGATCACCGCCCTTCGGCTCGCCGACGTCCTGACCAGCGATGACCCGGTGGTCAGCCCCCAGTTCCAGGTCGAGTTGGCCGAGCACTTCAGCGATCGCCAGATCCTCGAACTGGGTGCCGCCCTGGCGGTCGCCTCCGGCTGGCAGCGCTTCATCGAGGCGTTCGGGATCCGTCCTGACTCCTGGAGCCCGCCCGCCTCGTAGGGCATTACCCCGAGGCTCTACGTCGACAGGCCGAGCAGGGCGGCCTCGACCCGGCGGGTGTTCGCGACCTTGTACTGGTCGAGGTCGAGTTCTTCGTCCTGTTGGCCTTGCTGGCCGTTCAGGTAACGGGCATAGACGCCTTCGCCGATGCATGCGAGGCGCCAGCTGGCGAACGCGCGGTAGTAGTCGACCGCCTCGAGCGAGACCTGCATCTGGTCGGCGTAGAGACCCGCCATCTCGTCCCGGCTCAGGAAACCGGGGAGGCCGGTGGTCTCGTTGTCGCCGCGCGGTTCGGGCTCACCGGGCTCGTGCCAATATCCGAGTAGTCCCGCGAGGTCGGCAAGGGGGTCGCCGAGCGTGCACAACTCCCAGTCGATCACACCGACGACGGGACCTTCGGGGTCCATCATGCAGTTCGACAATCGGTAGTCGCCGTGGGCGATGGTGGTGACGGCGTCGGTCGGAGCTCGGCGGGCCAAGGTGTCTCGCACGGCATCGATGAGCGGTAGCTCTCGTGTCTTGGACTGCTCCCATTGACCGGACCAGCGCTTGATCTGACGCTCGATGTAGCCGCCCCGCTTCGCCAGGTCACCGAGGCCGACCTCGTCGATGTCGACTCGGTGCAGGGTGCACAAGGTGTCGACCAGCTCGTGGCACATACGCGTTCGCACCGCTGCGGAGAGTGTCCGACCGATCTCGATGTCACGGACGACGATCCCGTCGAGGTGGTGCATGACATAGAAGTCACGGTCGTTGACCGAAGGATCCTGGCACAGGCCGACCAGTCGAGGAACCGGAACCGGGCTGGTCGCGAGCGCGTGCATGAGGCGGTACTCGCGGGCCATATCGTGGGCGCTCGGGAGCAGTGGACCGAGGGGAGGACGGCGTAGGACGAAGCGCCTGGCTTCGGTGTCGGTGACCGTGAACGTCATGTTCGACCGTCCCCCGGGGATGAGGCCGAACTGCAGCGGCGGCGAGATGTCGGTATGGTCGGACATCCAACGAGTCACCGCGTCGGTGTCGATGCCGTCAGGGGACGCAGACGAGATCTGCTGGTCGGTGCTCATCGGCCCAGTCTGCCAGCAGCGACCGGCCGGGTCCGAACCGGCATCGAACATGGGTGAAAAAGGGACGAAGGGACAACCAACGCCATGCAGAATCCGACCGAACCGACGACGGGGAACGACCTCGGTCTGCGTCCGGCGACCGAGCTCATGGCTCTCCTACGGGCACGGGAGCTGTCGAGCCGCGAGCTCCTCGACCACTATCTCGAACGTATCGACGTCATCAACCCCGCGATCAACGCCGTGGTGACCCTGGACGTTGACGGGGCGAGGCGCCGAGCTGACGAAGCCGATGCGGAGCGGTTGCGACGCGGGGAGGACGAGCTCGGCTCTCTGCACGGCTTGCCTATGACCGTGAAAGATGCGGTGGCGACCGCCGGTATGCGAAGCACCGG
>JAQCHM010000170.1 GCA_027730885.1 Actinomycetota bacterium
AGGATTGACCACGAAGAGCTCCACCCGGCCGACGATCGCGCTGACGGCCTCGGGCGGTACCTCGAACTGGGTCAGCGCGGCACGCGGTGCCAGCCGCTCGATCCACTCGATCACGTGGGCGGCTCCCAGCCTGGCGTTGGCGCCGGGGCTGACAACGATGCTGTTCTCCCCGACGGCCGAAACGGCGATGGCCGCCAACCCCGTCGGCACCTCGATCATCCGGCTCACCCCGTCGAGGAGGACTCCGTCGGCGCCGAGGGCCGCCAACAGCTGCCCGCCTGCAGGATCGTCGCCGACACAACCGATCATGGCCACCGACCGCCCGAGCCGGGAGGCTCCCACCGCTTGATTCGCGCCCTTACCGCCAGGAGCCCACAGCGCATCGCCGCCCAAAACCGTCTCGCCGGGCAGTGGCAGGTGGTCAACGGGGATCGAAATGTCGAGGTTTATGCTGCCGACGACCGCGAGGTCCAAGGGGGCGGAGCCCGACGGCCGCAGGCCGCCCCCACCCGAACGCGGGTCAGAGTTCGAGGCCAAAGCAGTCGAACAGCGAGATCGCCGACACGTCGTCGATGGTGAGCACGACGCCTTCGGCGGGAATGTCCGACCCACCGTCGGGCGATAGTCGCTTCACGACGTTGCCCTCGATCCGGAACGGTTCGAACCCGCCCTCGAATTCGAGATCACCGTCATCGTCACTGCCGGGAATGGCGGTGAAGTGGATGCGCTCGAGCGTCCCGTCGCCGGGGCACGTGAGGGCTTCGCCGTTGCTGACCGAGGCGCCAGAGAGGAATCGAGCGGGGCTGGAGTCTTCGAAGGCGAGCTCGAGCAGGTCACAGTCACGGAGCCTGACGAATCCGACTTGCTGCGTGTATGCGCCGACACCGGTGACAACGACCAGATCATCCACGCCCGAGCCCATGATGTCGATCGCGCCGACGAGTCGAACGAACGAGCGGGGATCGACACCGACGAGTTCGATCAACGCACCACCCCCGACTCCGAACGTTGCCACCATGGCCCAGTACTCGTCGTGTTGAACGGTGAACACCTGGTCTTCCGAGCCGTCGCCATCGAGGTCTGCGCTCATGGCCTCGGGTCGCTGGCCGGGCGGAATCGCCGGCGTCCGGCAATCGTCGCCCACGGCCGGGGCCGCCGCGGGACTCCTCTGACCGGTAGTAGGCGACGACAGAGCGACCGTCGGCGGGGAGGTCGGTCCGGCCGAAGGAGCCGGGGCGCTGGAGGATCTCCCAACTGCGGGATCGTCATCCCGGGCTGGATCGTCGCCGGACGAGTCGCCCGGTCCCGGGCCCCCGGTGCCGTCGGACGTTGCGGTCGCGGTCAACCCCAGGACAGAAGCCGCAGTCGAACCGTCCGGATCGGTCCTGTCGCTCGCACCGGTGACGTCCGCGGCCGCGTCGGAGCCATCGGCGCAGGTGCCGAGCAACAACACCGCAGCCAGCAGAAGCCTCTGAAGGAGCATCTCAGTCGCCCTTGAGACTCTCGTAGATCTCTTTGCACTCGGGACAAACGGGGAACTTCTGTGGGTCGCGGGTCGGCACCCACTTCTTGCCGCACAAGGCCTCGAGCGGGGTGCCTTCAATAGCGCTCGGCAGGATGGCCGTCTTCTTGACGTAGTGCGCGAACCGTTCGTGGTCGCCACCATCGGTCGTGACCGGCGCGACGCGCTCATCGGTTCGCTCGTCGGTGATGGTGTCGCCCGAGAGGACCGGCGCGAGTGGATACATGGAAGAAGACACGAGGGGTGAGGGGAAGATCTGAAGCGCCATGAGAGTGCGCCATGTGTACGCCGGACAGTGATTGCCGGCTCAGGGTAGCCTCGCGAACTCGACAGAGACCGATCAGAACGAGGATTCATTCATGCTCGACGTGGGAAGCGCAGCTCCGGACTTCACCGTGCAGGACCATCATGGCCAGGCCACCAGTCTCGCGGACGAGCGCGGCGCCTGGGTTCTGCTGTGGTGGTATCCCAAGGCCGACACCCCCGGTTGAACGCTCGAGGGTCAGGGACTGCGTGATCAGGCCCCGAAGTACGCCGACGCCAACTGCACCGTGCTCGGTATCTCGTTCGACACCCCGGAGGACAACAAGGCCTTCGCCGAGAAACACGACTTCCCATTCCGCCTGCTGTCCGACCCCGGCAAGACGGTCGGCGCGGTCTATCAGACGCTGCGCGACGCGGACGATCCGTACGCGAACTTCCCCCAGCGTCACAGCTACCTGATCGACCCCGAAGGCCGCATCGCCAAGGCCTACGCCGTCACCGATCCCGGTGGCCACGCGGCCGAGGTACTGGCCGATCTGGCGGCCCTTCAAGGGTAGAGCCTGCCTGCCCAGGTGGCCGGGTGCAAGCACCCGTGCCGTGCTCAGGTGGCCGGGTGCAAGCACCCGTGCCGTGCTCAGGTGGCCGGGTGCAAGCACCCGTGCCATGCTGACGACCATGGAAACCATCGGGGACATCACCATCACCATCGGCGACGATCACGTGGCCGTCGTAGAGAACCACCGTGCGCCGAACAACTTCTTCAGTTTGCGGATGCTGCACGACATCGGCAAGGCGTTCGACTGCGCAGCCGACAACGGAGCACGGTCCATCCTGTTCTGCGCCGAAGGCAAGAACTTCTGCGCAGGAGCGGACTTCAGCCCCAGTGGCGGACGCAATCAGCCCGACGACCCCGACCTCGCCGGGCGCCACATCTACGATGAAGCCGTCGTGTTGTTCAGTTGCCCGATTCCGGTCGTAGCCGCCGTACAGGGCGCGGCGGTCGGCGGCGGTCTGGGTCTGGCCTGCATGGCCGATTTCCGGTTCGGCACCCCCAACACCCGCATGACGGCCAACTTCGCCCGCCTCAGGGTCCTGAGACCATTCGGGCTCAGTCACACCCTGCCGGAGATCGTCGGCAAGCAACGGGCCCAGGAGCTCCTGTACACCGGACGCCGGATCACCGGGGAACAAGCAGCCGAGATCGGACTCCTCGACTACCTCGTGTCCGACGAGGACCTACGAGCCGAAGCCCACAAACTGGCAGCCGAGATCGCCATTTCGGCCCCAATGGCCGTGCGCTCCATCAAGCAGACTCTCCGCGGTCATCTGCCGAAGGCGATCCGAGAGATCACCAACCACGAGCGGGCCGAGCAGGATCGCCTCCAGAGAACCAACGACTTCAAGGAAGGCGTGAAGGCGATGGCCGAACGCCGCGACCCCAACTTCACCAACAGCTGACCCGACCCCACCTCACCCTCCGAACACCTCACCCCACTTCGAACTGCAGTACCCGCACCGTAGTTTTGCCGGTCGGTGTACTGCAGTTTCGGATTTTGGGGCCGAATCAGGGGCGTGGCCGGATGGGAATGACGCCGATCTCGGTTGCCAGGTGGGTCATGGGAACGTCGTGGGCATCGCGTGGCAGATCGTTCACGAGGTAGCCGGAGCACACGCCGATACGCAGCACCGAGTCGGGCAGCCTCGCCAGGAAACGGTCGTAGTAGCCGGCGCCGTGACCGAGGCGTGTCCCGAAGAGGTCGAAGGCAAGCCCGGGCACGAGCACGATGGCGATGTGGTCGTCACGGACGATTGGCGCGTCCGCAACCGGTTGTCGAAACCCGTACCGGTGCTCCTCGGTCGGCGAGCTGGCGGGATGGACGGTCAGCATGTGCCCTGCCGAAGGGGTTCGGGTCAGCGCGTAGCACGTCGAGTCGGCCCCGGCCCACAGCGGACGGAGATCCGGTTCGGACCGAAGGGGCCAGTAGGCGACCACCCACGCCGGCGGCTCCTCCCGCTCGAGCTTGGCGCGTTCGACGAAACGAGCCACGCCCTCTCTGATGCGGACGTGGTCGATACGAAGGCCTTGGCTGTTCGCCCTTGCTCGCCGCCGCCACTCGTCCTTGTTGTCCGGTGGGGTGGTGTCCGGTGGGGTGGTGTCCGGTGGGGTGGTGTCGGGTGCGGTCACGGCGAGCCCTCCGCCCGGCTGGCCCACCACGCCCCGGACAAGATCAGCGCAACGCCGACGAGCTGGACAGGACGCACCGAATCCCCCCGGGCCACGACGCCGAAGGCGATGGCAATCGGCGTCGAGACATAGGTCACGATCGAACTGCGCGTCGAGCCGACCCGACCGGCGAGCGCGGCGATGCAGACGTACGCGATCGCGGTGCCGCCGACCCCGAGCGCCACAACCGCGAGGAGTGGCCGGGTCTGGACGCTAGACGAGCCGACACCCAGGACCAAGCCGGGGATGGAGAGAAGCACGGCAACCGCCTGGGCCCGGAAAATCACCGGTAGCGCGCCGAAGGTCTGCTGTAACGGAACGGCCAGGTTGAACGAGAAGCCGTAGCCGGTTATGGCGCCGAGGACCATCAAGACCCCGATGATCGAGTTCTGCCCGCCGCCAAAGGAAGGGAAGCTGACCAGGACGATGCCGACCAGGCCGACGATCAGACCGACCCGCTGTCGGACGCCGGGTAGGTGCCTCAGGAGAACCGAGGAGATGATCGCCACCAGCAGTGGCGTTCCCCCGTTGATCATTCCCGCCACGGCCGACTGCAGGTGCTGCTGAGCCAGCGGGTAGAGGGTCAGCGGCAGTGCCATCCACGTGAAACCGAGCAGCGCGATCCGTGGCCAGGCGCTGCGACCGACTGGTGCGCGCGCCGCTGGCACACAGGCAAGCGTCAAGAAACCGGCCGCGATCCTGCCGAAGGTGACGACGTCCGGGGCGAGCGCTTCGAGTCCCTCGGCCATCAGCAGAAATGACCCGCCGGACAGGACCGCGGGCACCAACAGCAGCACCCAATCCCCTGCGGTGAACGACCCGGCGTGGGTGCCAGGAGCAGTGGCGATCGCCGACCCGGCGACCGGGCCTTCCATTGTCGCGGCGCTTCGGGACATGACGCTCGAACGCTAGCGCTGGTGGCCTCACCAGCGGTCGCCTAGGGTTTCGCGGTGGCAACGACTCCGGCCCTGACGATCGCCGAGCGGGTAGGTGCGCTCGTTCGCATCCCGTCGGTCAACCCGCTCCAGGCCGGCCCCCGGTCGGGGTCCGACGGCGAGCGAGCCATCTCGTCCTGGCTGGCCGATCAGGCCGACGCGCTCGGGGCCGACGTCACCGTGGACGAAGTGGTGGATGGCCGCTGCAACGTCTACGCCCGGTTCGCCGGCACGACCGACCGGTCGGTCACGATCGATGTGCATCTCGACACCGTCGGCGTCGAACACATGACCGACGACCCATTCGACGGCAGGATCGAGGACGACCGGGTCTACGGCCGCGGCTCGGTCGACACCAAGGCGACCCTGGCCATCGTGATGTCCGTGCTCGACGAGTTGCGGACTGAGGGTCGGACGCCGTTGCCAACGGTGAACCTCGTCGGCACCATCAGCGAGGAGATGGGCGGGCTGATCGGCGCCTCTCGATACCGGGATTGGCTGTCCGAACAGGGCGCTCGCATCAACCAGCTCGTCGTTGCCGAACCCACCCTCTGTGCGCCCGTCCACGGCCACATGGGCGGCGTCGGCCTCGAGATCAGCGTCCACGGACACGCCGCGCACTCGTCGAAACCCCACCTCGGCAAGAACGCCATCAGCGCCGCCGCTCGAATCGTCCTGGCGATCGACCACGAACAGCAACGGATCTCAGCGCTCGCGCCAACCACGTCGGTCGGCAACGGCGCGGTGTCGGTGACCGAAATCAGCGGAGGTCTGGCCCGTAACATCATTCCCGACGGCTGCGTCCTCTACGCGGGTCGCCGCACCGCGCCCGGCGAGGACCCGATGGCGATCTTCGAACAGCTCAGCGCGATCGTGCGCCGAGCCGCAGCTCCACTCGACGTGAGCATCGAATTGGCCAACGGGATGGCCAGCGCAGCGTTCTACCAAGACCCGCAGAGCCCGATCGTGCAGACGCTCGTACGCCACTCCGGGTGTCAGCCCGACGTTGCCTCCTACGGCAGCAACGCCTTGCGTTACGGCGAGATCGCCGACGAGATCGTGTTGTTCGGCCCTGGTTCGATCGACCAGGCCCACCAGGCCGTCGAGTGGGTCGCGATCGAGCAGTTGGCCAAGGCCGCCGATATCTATCGCGCCTTGCTCAGCAACGCCTCCTGACCTTCATTTACGCTCGAACGGCGGTCAATCACCTCGTTTTGGCCCGTCGACAGGCGTTTTGCTGTGTAGGTCAATCCACCCGAGCCCATGACGAACGACACAGGATTCGCTAGAAACTCCTCAGTCGCCTCCCTCCCACGCACGGCGATCTCTTTGGGCCGTAAATCGATGATCAACTCTCTCCTCAACGTGATGCGTACGCCGAGGTTCTTCTTGGCTGTCTCGCTCTCCACCGCGTCCGCCGCGCTCGTCGCCGGCCCCTTCGTCTACCAGGCGCTGCGCGTGCGATCAGGCGACATCGTTGCGGTGCCGATGGAACGAGGCGAGCTGGTTTTGTCGGCCGCGAGCGCCACGAATGAACTGGACATCACCACCTCCCCCACGACACCGCCGACTGCGACCGGATCGTCGGCTCCGTCGACGCGGGCGACTGTTCCGACTACTCGTTCGTCGACGACAACGGAGGAAACGTCAACCGAGGTGCCCACCACCGAGATCCAGCCGACGCCGACAACCGCTAGCGCCGACCCAACCGTGAGCACAGGACCTGGTCCCGAAGCACCGACGACGTTCCCGGATGACGGAACCGGCTCGACCGCTGTCACCTCGCCAACCTGGCCCGGAGGCACGACGTCGACCACCTGGTCCGATTCGTCCACGTCGAGCACTCGCTCGACGACCACGACGGTCGACGACGCCAACTCAACGAGTTCTGCTAAGGGCGAGACAACCACCACTGTTTCGGGCGGCACGTCGACCGTCGGCCACCAAGCCCGACGATGCTCGCTAGCTTCGCCTGCGGCGATGGCCAACCTCAAGGATGGGGTCAACGTCGCCGATTGCTGAGCATGGAACCCGCATCGTCCAAGCGAAGGTCGCTGATCGTGGCTGTGCTGGCGCTCGGGGTCGCAGCCGCGCTGGCGATGGCCGTGGGTGGCCAAGGACCCCTCCCGATCTGCTCGGCCGAAGGCATTCTGCGCCCGGATGGAGACGTCTACGGCAGAGATCCTTCGCAGGCGTGCGCGTTTGTAGATGACCAAGGCGAATTAGTGAAGCTGTAACTGCTTCCGATACAAGCACACGGACAGCAGGAGGCGAGTCTC
>JAQCHM010000171.1 GCA_027730885.1 Actinomycetota bacterium
GTTCTGCCGGATCGGCGCGTCATTTTCGACGCGGTAATCCGGCAGAACGAGGGGTTTGGAGTGGGGGTGGGGGCGGGGTGTAGGTTCGGGCGATGGACATCGGTGTGCATCTGCCTCAGCTCGGTCGCGGCGCTTCGCGTGAAGCGCTGATCGAATTCTGCTCCGAGGCCGAACGGCTTGGGGTGCATTCGGGGTGGGTCAGCGATCACATCGCCTGGCCATCCGACATCGCCTCCAAATACCCCTACACCGACGACGGGTCCTTTCCCGCGCCCAATGACATCGCCTGGCTCGATCCCATCGGCACCCTGCTCTTCGTCGCGGCCGTCACCCAGAACATGAAGCTCGGTCAGACCGTGCTCATCATGGGGTACCGGCCCCCGGTGCAGACCGCGAAGATGATGGCGACCCTCGACGTGCTCTCCAACGGTCGGGCCATTCTCGGCGCAGGTGTGGGGTGGATGAAGGAAGAGTTCGAGGTCCTCGGCATGCCGTACGATCACCGCGGTGCCCGGGCCGACGAGCAGCTCGAGATCTTCACCAAGCTCTTCACCGAAGAGACGCCGTCCTACCAGGGCACCTACTACCAATTCCCCGAGATCCGCTTCGAACCCAAACCGCCGCAGGGCCGAATTCCGGTGTGGATCGGTGGCGCTTCGGAGGCCGCATTCCGCCGCACGGCCCGCTACGGCGACTGCTTCCACGCCGCGTTCGAACCGATCGGGACGGTCAAGGACGAATGGGCCCGGGTGCAGGAGCTCGTGGTCGAAGCCGGTCGGCCCGTGTCGGATGTGACGCTGTCGATCCGGCTCTATCTCGATCCGGCATCGGCCATGAAACCCAAGGTGTCGGTGGCCGGGTCGGCCGAGCAGATGATCGACACCCTGTCGGAGTGGGCGGGGATCGGCGTCGACCACGTCCTCGTCGACATCACGGCGCCGGGCGGGCCCAAGGGCCGGCTCGAGGCGATGCAAGCCTTCATGACCGACGTTGTCCCGCACGTCTGATCTGGTCGGCTGAGCCTTCTGGCTAGTCGGTTAGGCCTTGAATGCTCCGTCGATCACGAACTCGTGGCCGGAGCAGTAGGCCGACTCGTCCGAGGCCAGGAACAACACCAAGTTGGCAACCTCGTCTGCGGTCGCCAAGCGGCCCATCGGAATGCGCTCCTTCACCACCGGGAGGAGTGGACCGAACTCGTCCAGCATCGGGGTGTCGATGATGCCGGGATGGACCGAGTTGACCCGAACGTTGTCGGCCGCCAGTTCACGCGCTGCCGACTTGGTCATGCCTCGCACTGCCCACTTTGTCGCCGCGTAGGCGAGTGCGACTTCGGCCCCGCCAAGACCGGCGATGGAGGAGATGTTGATGATGCTGCCCCGGCCCTTCTCCCGCATGGTCTTGCCGACCGTCCGAAGGCCGAGGAATACGCCGGTCTGGTTGATGGCCAGCATCTGGTTCCAGCCGTCGAGGGTGGTATCGAAGAGGCTCTGCACCCGGAAGATGCCGGCGTTGTTGACCAGCACGTCGATCCGGCCCTGTTCTTCGAGGATGCCGCCGACCACGCCCTCCCATTCGTCCTCGCTGGTGACATCGTGATGGAGGTAGGTGACCGCTGAACCGAGGCGGGCGGCGGTCTCGGCACCGACGTCGTCGAGCACGTCGGTGATGTACACCGTGGCTCCCTCTGCGGTGAACCGGGCGGCTTCGGCCGCTCCCTGCCCGCGTGCCCCGCCGGTGACCAGTGCAACCTTGTCGTCGAGTCTTCCCATGCGGTAACGCTAGACCAACGCCGCTTCTGTCAGGGCTGCGGCCGCGTCTGCGATCTGACGGCCGCGGGACCGAGCACCAGCCGGATCGGTTCTCTGGGGGAACCCGTCCAGCAACCGACCGACTTCGTCGTCGACCGCGACGACGACGGTCCGGACACCGGCCGAGCGAACGCGTTCGGTCTCGGCCGCCAGCGTCCGACGGGCGAGCATCTGGCTGACCCGATTCCCCGGCCGGGTCATCACACTCGAGATGATCACCGCGTCCGGCGCGATCTCGAGCGCAAGGTCGGCGTGGGTGGGGGAATCGACGGCCCCGTCGACGTAGGTAATGCCCTTGACCGACTTGGCTTGGAACAGCCACGGCACCGCTGATGACGCCTGGACGGCTTCGGTTGCGGTGATGTCCATAGGCCGGACGTCCCGACCGAAGACGACGGTCTCGCCATCGGGGAGTCGGACAGCGGGAATCCACAGCCTCGCCGGCAGGGGATCGCCCACCGAGACGCGCGGAACGCGAGCCAGGAGATCGTGGGGCAAGAGGCCCGCCGGGAGCACCCCGGCCGCTATGACACCGAGACCGCGCCCTCCCCGGCCGGCTCGCAACAGCAACCGCGGAGCCCGCGGGCGGGCGGCTCGCAACTTGTCGGCCGCCGAGGAGGGAGACGAACGTCGGAACTGCTCGACCTCGGCCGAACTGGGTGGCGTGGTGATGAAGTCGATGATGTCCTCGGGGGTCGCTCCGCTCCTGGTGGCCGTTGCGACCGCGGCGCCGGCAGACGTGCCGATCATCAGCGCTGCATCATCGGCGGGCAGGCCGTGGTCGGCCAGCGCCCGGAGCACCCCCGCGTGGAATGGCCAGGCCTTGGGCCCACCGGCCCCCAGCACGATCGAGAATCGCATCTGGTTGACGGTAGGGGCAGACTGCCCCGGTGAGTGATCCGGCCACGGCCCCCCTCGCCGAGTCCGCGCTGTCCAAGCACATCCCGATCGGGGTCTGGGCGCTGTTGTTCGGCCGGCTGTTGTCGACCGTCGGCACCGTCTGCCAGGTGGTGCTTCTGGGCAAGCTGGTCTACGACATCAGCGGTGGCAGCGAGTTGGCTCTCGGCTTCCTCGGCCTGGCCGAGTTCCTGCCAACGGCAGTCCTCTCACCGTTCACCGGGTCGATTGCGGACCGCTTCGATCGCCGCCGGATGTTGCAACTCGGGCTCCTGGGCGAGACGGCCGTCGGATTGGCACTCTTCGCTTACGCCCGTTCCGACCCATCGTCGACCGCGTTGGCCTTCGTGCTTGCCATCCTGTTCGGCGTCACTCGCGCGGTGGCCTGGCCTCCGGCCCGCGCCCTCCCGATGGACCTGGCGCCGCGCGGCGCGGTCGAACGTGTGCTGGCCTTGAACGCGGCGACCTGGCAGATCGGGGCCATCATCGGTCCGGTCGCCGGCGGTTTCCTGTACGACGCCGATCCGTCGTGGCCGTTCCTGTTCGCCACCGTCCTGTTCTTCCTTAGTGCGCTTGCGGTCTTCCTCGTCCCCGACGCCAACGTCGAGCGTCTCCAGACCAGCGGCATCAGCGCGGCGCTGCATGACGCGGTCGAGGGGTTGAAGTTCATCCGCCGCACACCGGTGCTGGCCGGCGCCATTTCGCTCGACCTCTTCGCCGTCCTCTTCGGAGGCGCGGTCGCCCTCCTACCCGCCATCGCTGACGAACGTCTGGGCACTGATGCGGCCGGATTGGGCTGGCTACGTGCTGCAGGCGGGATCGGAGCCGCGACCACCTCGATCGCCCTTGCGGTTCGCCCGGTTGCGCGTCACGTGGGACGGGTGTTGCTCGCGGTGGTCGCAGTCTTCGGAATCGCCACCATCGTGCTGGGGACGACCCGTTCGTTCGCGGTGGCCTTCCTGGCCATGTTGGTGTTGAATGCGGCCGACTCGGTCAGCGTGTTCATCCGATCGACCGTCGTGCCGCTGGCCACACCTGAAGCCATGCGGGGCCGCGTGCTTGCGTCGGAGAACGTCTTCATCGGCGCATCGAACGAACTCGGGGCCTTCGAGTCCGGGCTGGCCGCGGCCGCATTCGGTCTGGCGCCCGCCATCGTGCTGGGTGGGGTGGCAACGCTCGCGGTTGTCGGTTTGTGGTGGCGATTCTTCCCGGCACTGTCGGACATCGACCGCTTCGAGGAGCTTCGCCCCGACACGTGACGCGCCGCGCTCAGGCCTGCGCTCAGCCCCGTGCCATCGTGAAGAATTCGTCGTTCGGTCGCATCGAACTGAGATTGGCGAGCCGGTTGGACATGGCGAAGAAGGCGGTGATCGCGCCGATGTCCCAGATCTCGTCGTCGGTGAAGCCCTTGTCCCGCATGGCGTCGAGATCCTCGGACGTGACCGAGTCGGAGTCGTTGACCATGAGGAGGGCGAAGTCGATGATGGACCGCTCGCGGTCGGACAGGTCGGCCTTGAACGGATTGACGGCCAGCTGATCGGCCAACAGCGGACGCTTCGATCGCACGCGCAGGATCGCGCCGTGGGCCACCACGCAATACAAGCAGTTGTTCACCGCGCTCGTCGCCACGACGATCATCTCACGCTCGGTCTTGGAGAGACCCTCGCTCTTGTCCATGAGGGCATCGTGCAACGTGAAGAATGCCCGCAGTTCGGCCGGTCGATGGGCCAAACCGAGGAAGACGTTCGGGACGAAGCCCGACTTCTCCTGTACTGCGACGATGATGTCCCTGATGTCTCCGGGCATGTCGGCCAGGTCGGGGACAGGGAAACGGGAGACGGGGTGGTCGCTCATGGGGTCAGCGTAGACGGATCGCTCCGCTGTGAGAGGTGCTGCGGTTGTGCTGTGATGGGGGGATGGACGACACCCGAAGGGCCATCGATCTCAACGCAGATCTCGGCGAGGGATTCGGGCGATGGACACTCGGCCCCGACGATGAACTGCTCGAGGTGATCACCAGTGCGAACGTTGCGTGTGGGTTCCACGCCGGCGATCCAACGATCATCCGCCGGGTGTGCGCTGTCGCCGCGCAGCGTGGCGTTCGGGTCGGGGCGCAGGTCTCCTACCGGGACCTCGCCGGGTTCGGGCGCCGCTCGATGGACGTTCCGTCCCTGGAACTGCGCGACGAGGTGCTCTACCAACTCGCAGCGTTGGACGGCATCTGTCGCGTGGTCGGTACCTCGGTGAGCTATGTCAAGCCCCACGGCGCGTTGTACAACCGGTGCTTCTCGGACGCCGCCCAGGCCTCGGCAGTCGTCGCGGCCGTTGTGGAGTTCAACCCGGCGCTGTCCCTGTTGGGTCAGCCGGGCTCCGCCCTGCACCGGGCCGGAGCCGAGGTAGGGCTCCGGACGGTGAACGAGGCGTTCGCCGATCGAGCCTATGCAGCCGATGGATCCCTGGTGCCCCGCACGCAGTCCGGTTCGGTGATCCACGCCTCCGACGAGGTGGTCCACCGTGTGCTCCAGCTTGCTACCGGGGGCACGATCGCGGCGGTGGACGGTTCGGTGCTCGAGCTCGACGCGGCGTCGGTGTGCATCCACAGCGACACCCCCGGCGCTGCGGATCTGGCCCGGTCGATCCGCCGCGGCCTGCATGCCGCCGGCATTTCGACGGCCCCCTTCGTCTGACTCGACCGAATGCCGGCCCGAGCCGGCCGCTGGTTGCTGTTAGCATGCGCGCGATGAAGATCCTGCGGTACGGGGAGCGGGCAGTCCTGTTGGAGGTGGGAGCGGCGCGGGTGAACGACTATGCGGCGGCGATCGAGCGGCTCGACGACCACGACATCGTGTCGATCGTCCCCGCGGCCGAGACCGTTCTCGTGCAGGCGCGTCACAGCTCCGCCATCGGCGGACTCTCTTTCCGATTGGAGACCATTGAGCCGCTGCAACGGGCGGAGTACGTCACCGATCCCGTCGTGATCGACGCCCGCTACGACGGGGAGGACCTGGAGCGGGTGGCCGTCGAGAGCGGACTCGGGGTCGACGAGGTGATCTCGGCCCACAGCGACGTCGACTACCGCGTGCAGTTCTGCGGGTTCAGCCCCGGTTTCGCCTATCTCAGCGGGTTGGACCCCCTGCTCCAGCTCCCGCGGAGGGCATCGCCCCGGACTCGTGTCCCTGCCGGCTCCATCGCCATCGCCGGGCCCTACACCGCGGTGTACCCGACCGCGTCTCCCGGAGGCTGGCACCTCCTCGGATGCACGGACGCCGTCCTGTTCGATGCTCACCGGTTCGAAGAAGGTCGATCGCCGGCATTGCTTGAGCCCGGCCAGACCGTTCGGTTCCGGCCGGTATGAGCGGCCTGACCGTCCTGGATGCCGGTCTGCTGTCGACCATCCAGGACGAGGGTAGATCGGGCCTGGAGGCCTACGCGGTGAGCCCGTCGGGCGCGGCCGACAAACCGGCCTACCGACTTGCCAATCGCATCGTCGGCAATGCCGCGGGTGTCGCCGTCATCGAAACCACGCTGGGGGCCGTCCATCTTCGGGCCGAACAAGACCTCGTCATTGCGGTGACCGGCGCTCCGGTCGCCCTGATGCTCGACGACATGGGAGCAGCCATGGGCCAGGCGTACTGGGTGCGGGCGGGCTCCGAACTGTTCCTCGGTCGGCCTCTGGTGGGGCTGCGGTCCTACATCGCCGTACGTGGCGGCCTGGCGGCCCGTCGTGTCCTCGGATCTCGCAGCACCGACACGCTTGGACATCTCGGCCCGCGACCGCTTGCCGCTGGTGATCACCTGGTGGTCGACCATGACCCCGAACGGCTGCCGGCCCCCGATCAGGTACCGACCCACCCCATCGAGGCCCACCCGGTGCTCGACCTCCTCCCGGGCCCTCGACTGGACTGGATGGAGGCTGCGTCCGCCAAGGTTCTGACCAGCGCCCCGTTTCGGGCCAGTGACCAACTCGATCGTGTCGGTACTCGCTTCGACGGGCCGTCGTTGTTCCGATCGATCACCCGTGAGCTTGCGTCCGAAGCCATCTTGGCCGGCGCCCTGCAGCTCCCGCCGAGCGGCGCGCCGATCCTGTTCGGCCCCGACCACCCGACGACCGGGGGCTATCCGGTGATCGGCGTCCTGGCCGAGCGACAGCTTCCCCTGGCCGCGCAGCTCCGGCCGGGCCAGGAGGTGCGGTTCCGCTGGGCGAGATGACGAGTTGTCGGTTTGGTCAGGCGCGGCCAGCCGAGTAGTCGTAGAAGCCGCGGCCGGTCTTGCGGCCGAGGAGTCCGGCCTCGACCATGCGGGCGAGCAACGGAGGCGGGGCGTAGAGCTGCTCCTTGAACTCGGCGTACAGCGATTCGGCGACCGCCATGGTGGTGTCGAGGCCGATGAGGTCGGCGAGGGCGAGCGGGCCCATGGGATGGGCGCATCCGGTGACCATGCCCTGATCGATGTCCTCCTTGGAGGCGAACCCGGACTCGAACATGCGAATGGC
>JAQCHM010000172.1 GCA_027730885.1 Actinomycetota bacterium
CAACCGTCATGGAAGCCGAGGAGTTCGTCGCCGTAGACCTTCTCACCCTTGCGGACCACCGCCCGGATGACGGCGTTCAACCCGGGACAGTCGCCTCCCCCGGTGAGGATGCCGACTCGCATGGGGCTGGTGTTCGACATGTGGGTGTACCTCCGGTCAGATCCGAACCACCAGCGTAGAGTCGAGAGCGACAGGCAAAGACCCATGGCCCGACTTCGATGACCTACGGACCGTCAGGACGCACGCGAGCATGACCCAACCACGAACGAACCAGCCCGCCCCGAATCCACCGAGCTCGAGGAGGCCCTCGACGGGATCAAGTCCGGGTGTGGTCATTTCGCTCGACGCCGGTACGACCGGAGTACGTGCCCTGGCCGTCACCCACGACAGCGACATCGTGGGCTGGTCGTACCGGGAGGTCACCCAGCACTACCCCGAACCCGGGTGGGTCGAACACGACGCGGAGGAGATCTGGGAATGCGTCTGTGAGGTGTTGGCCGAGTTGGTGCCGACACTCGACGGGCCCATCGTTGCCGTCGGTATCACCAACCAGCGCGAGACCGTCGTCGCATGGGACCGGCGCACTGCAGCGCCGCGCCACCACGCGATCGTGTGGCAGGATCGACGCACCGCAGGACTCTGCGGCGAGTTGATCGCCGCCGGGAAACTCCCGCTCGTACGGGGACGGACGGGCCTCGGCCTCGACCCGTACTTCTCAGCCACCAAGATGCACTGGCTCCTCAACCACGGCGGGGTGGCTGCCGACGAAGAGCTGGCGTTGGGGACGATCGACACGTGGCTCATGTGGAAGCTCAGCGGAGGATCGGTCTTCGCCACCGAACCGTCGAACGCGAGCCGCACGCTGCTGATGAACCTCGACACCCTCCAGTGGGACAGCGAGCTGTGTGCCCTCTTCGGCGTACCGATGGCTTCACTCCCCGTCATCGCTCCCAGCAGCGGTCGATTCGGCCTCACGGCCGACACCACCGCACTTGGCGCCGGGGTCCCGATCTCCGGGGTCGCGGGGGACCAACAGGCCGCCCTGTTCGGACAAGCCTGCTTCGAGCCGGGGATGACGAAGAACACGTACGGCACCGGAAGCTTCCTGCTCATGAACGTCGGTCATGACCGACCCGCTCCCGTCGATGGCCTCCTGACCACCGTTGGCTGGACGCTGGGCCCCAACCAGCCGGCCACCTACGCCTACGAGGGTTCCATCTTCGTCACCGGCGCTGCCATCCAGTGGTTACGAGACGGCCTGGGGATCATCGACGATGCGGCCGAGATCGGCCCACTCGCCGCCAGTATCGAGACCACAGGCGACGTCTACCTCGTTCCGGCCTTCGCCGGTCTGGGCAGCCCCTGGTGGGACCCCTACGCGCGAGGAACCATCGTGGGCATCACGGGCGGCACCGGCCGGGCGGAACTGGCCCGTGCGGTCGTCGAGTCGATGGCCTATCAGGTGCGTGGCGTGGTCGACCTCATGTCGGCGGCGGCCGGCCTGGACCTGACCGAGTTGCGAGTCGACGGTGGGGCATCGGTCATGGACTTGCTGCTCCAACTCCAGGCCGACCAACTCGGTGTGCCGGTGACTCGCCCGCGGCTCCAGGAGACCACGGCCCTCGGCGCGGCCTATCTGGCCGGGCTGGCCGAAGGATTCTGGTCCTCGACCGTCGAGGTCGCCGAGGCGTGGTCGATGGACTCGACGTTCCGCCCGGCTGCGCCCCGCTCGGACGTTGACCACCTGTACACCCGTTGGCTCAAAGCAGTCGACGCCAGCCGAGGTTGGGCGCTGGGTTTGCACCAGTGACTCAGGTGATGGGCTTGAGATCGCTCAAGGTTCGCCGCAGGTTCCGCATGGCCTGCTGAGTCCGCTGTTCGTTCTCGATGAGGGCGAAACGGACGAAACCTTCGCCGCCTGGCCCGAAGCCCTCGCCCGGCGACATGGCGACACCGGCTTCCCGCACCAGGAGCGAAGCGAACTCGAGGGAGCCCAAGTGTCGATAGGGCTCCGGGATCGGTGCCCAGAGGAACATGGTTCCCTTGGGCTTGGCCACGTCCCAACCGATCCGCTGCAGGCCGTCGACCAGGACGTCACGGCGTTTCTGGTAGATGTCCCGGACCAGCTTGGGGTACTCGCCGGCTTCGTTGAGCGTGACCGTGGCCGCGATCTGGATCGGTTGGAAGGCGCCGTAGTCGAGGTAGCTCTTGAGCTTGGTTAGCGCAGCGACGACCTCGGGGTTGCCCACCAGGAACGCAATGCGCCAACCGGCCATCGAGAACGACTTTGTCATCGAGTACAGCTCGACGCAGCAGTCCTTGGCCCCGTCGACCTGGAGGATCGAGGGAGGCTCGTACCCGTCGAAGCCAATGTCGGCATACGCGTTGTCGTGCACGACGATCATGTTGCGGGCCTTGGCGAACTCGACGACTCGTTCGAAGAAGGGCAGATCGACGCACACGGTGGTGGGGTTGTGAGGGAACGAGATGACCAGGGTGCGGGGTTTCGGCCAGCTGTACTCGTAGGCACGCTCGAGGTTGGCGATGAACTCCTCGCCCTCGGCCAGTGGCACCTCGCGGATGGCGGCTCCGGCGAAAATAGGACCCCAAATGTGAATGGGGTAGGAGGGTGCAGGAACAAGACAGGCGTCGCCCGGTTGGAGCAGGACCCACATCAAGTGGGTGAACCCCTCCTTGGCTCCGATTACGTTGAGTACTTCGGTTCCGGGATCGAGGTGCACTCCGAAACGGCGCTCGTAGTGATTGGCAACCGCCTCACGGAGTTTGGGGAGTCCTCTGCTGGACGAATAGCGGTGGTTCCGGCTGTTGCCAACCGCTTCGATGACCTTGTCGACGGCGACGTCGGGCGACGCGAGATCCGGGTTGCCGAAACCGAAATCGATGACGTCGACCCCTGCTCGGCGAGCGTCCATCTTCAGCTCGTTGATGACACCGAGCACGTACGGGGGAAGATGGTTGATACGCCGGAAATCCATCGCCCCAATCTACCCAGTCACGTTCTCGCCAGTGACGATCCCGTCCCTCATGTCCGGGACAGGGCCAGCTCGGCGGCGGCGAGAGCGCCACCGATCGCGCCGGCCTCGGCCCCGAGTTCGGCAGCGACGACCGGGACGACCGGTCGGTGTGGGCCCCCGACCACCGAGTCCATCAGTTGGGAGCGCACCCGATCGAGGAACCGGTCGCTGATGGCCGTCAGGCCACCTCCGAGGACGACGATCTGCGGGTCGAGCAGCGTTACCAGCGAGCCGAGACCGCGGGCGACCCAGCGGCCGAGCTCGTCGATGACGGCCGCGGCATCGGCGTCGCCCTCCTCGTATGCCGCGCTCACATGCTCACCCCGGATCGACGCAGGGTCGCCGCCGGCCAGGGAAACGATCCGTGCTGCACCGCCGGCCGCGGCAGCCGACCGGGCAAGGTTGGCAAGACCGGTACCGGACGACACCGTCTCCCAGCAGCCGCGCTTACCACAGGCGCACACAACACCGCCGGCGTCGATCAGCATGTGCCCTGGTTCGCCCGCGAAGCCGTTCGCCCCTCGATGCACCCGGCCGCCGAGGATCAGACCGCCGCCGATGCCCGTGCCCTGGGTCACGATGATCGCCTCCGTGGTGCCCCGAGCCGCCCCAAGTTGGTGCTCGGCCAGCGCAGCGTGGGCCGCGTCATTGTCGGCGATGATCGGAGCGTCGAACCGCTGCCGGAGGGCCGACGGCAGGTCGAAGTCGACGACGCCCGGCACATTGGGTCCGTAGCGGAGGATGCCTCGCCGATCGACCAGCCCGGGCACCCCCAGACCGATGCCGGCGATCGCGGACGATCCGGCCAGCCCATCGATCATGTCGGCAACAGCAGCCGCCAAACCCGTAGGATCTTGGCGAGGTGTCGGCAACTGGCGACGAGCGAGGACGGTCCGGCGTTCGGGGTCGAAGAGAACGCCGAGGATCTTGGTTCCACCGATGTCGATGCCGACCGTCGCTCGCTCCATCGACCTGACGCTAATGGGAAATCGAGGCTACTGACCTTCTGCCACTCGGCTCGGCGTGCTCCGAAGGGCTCGGCGCAGGCCGACGCTTGCGGCCCAGGCGGTGATCTCGGTCCGACTCGTGGCCAGAATCAACTGGTGCTGCTGTGCCAAGCCCTCGAGCTGTCCCATCAGGAATTCGATCTCGGCGTCGGGCACGGCCTCGAACTCGCCGGTCAGGACGATGGACACCGACCGTGAATTCTGGCCCCGGAGTCGGTTCCCAAGTTCGGTCAGGGTCTCGATGACGGGGCAGGCCGCTCCCCCGCGGTGTCCGACGGCCGTGCTGGCCTCCAGTTCGGCTACCCGTGCCGCCGAAGCCACCGCCTGGGCCTCGAGTTGATCGATGCGGATCATCGCTCGTGCATGCCGGGCGAAGTCTCGCTCGGCCAGTGCGAGGTCCGCCGCCACGACCGCCGGATCGACGACCTCGTGGTTGGCGAGCTGGGCGTTCATCTCGGCAATCCACTGGCTGGCGAATGATGTCAACCGTTCGGGTTCGATGTCCTCGGGGACATCGATGCCCTCCTGCAGCATGCGCTCGTAGAGCGTCCGAAGGTTGTCGAGCCACGCCGGGTTCTCGACCTGAATCACAAGTTCCGACAGAGCCGCCCCGAGATCGCTGGGAAGCATCGGGCCCAGGTGGCGGCGAGCCTCGGCCTTGACGTCATCGAACTGGAACTCGAGCGCGGCCGCCGTGCTGTCGCTCTCGAGCGCAGCCCGCGCCGCCTCAGCTTCGCTGTGAGCTTCCGCAAGACGTTGCTTCGCCTGGTCGAGCAGTACGAGCTGATCCGTTGGCGGCGTCGGGCTCAGCCGGTGCAGCGCGTGCGCGGTGTAGGAGGGCATGCCAACTTTCTGCAACAGCTCCGCGAGCTCGGCCTCCTCTGCGTCGGTCAGCCCCTTGGCCCGCCGCTTCCTGTCCGACGGGTGGACCAGTTCTTCCAGCCGGGAATCCTCGATGGCCGAGAGCAGGATCGGTTTCGCCTTCTGCTGCGCTTCGGCCAGCTGTTGCATGGCGTGGGCCAGCGTCGACTCGGCCTGCTGGACTCTCCGGCCCAGACCGTCGAGGTGTTCCGATGCGTCGGCGCGGGCCCGGGAATAGGACTCCCAGCCCCCAATGAGGTCACGAATCGGTTCGGGCACTTCCGTGAAGCTGACCGGCTCACGCTCGACCGCGGCGACACATTCGGACGCTCGGGCCATCTTGGCCTTCATCATGCTCGACCGGCCCCCGTTGGCGTCCTCGAGCTGCTGCTGGAGCTGGTAGACCCACGCCGCTATCGAGGGCTCGAGGTCGGCGCGAATCTCCTCGACGAGCACCGCATCGATCTCGGCCCGTCGCCGCAGCTGATCCAGCTCGGCCAGCGCGACATCGGGTCGGATCTGACCCGAGCCGATACGGTCGACCTCGACGACGACGTCCTCGGTCGTGAGAGGCCCGATCGACTGACCGGTGAGCTCTCCGAGCTCGACCAGGTGGCCGTCGTTCTCGATCAGTCCCCGGACCCGGCTGCCCGAGCCGTTGACCAGACCGCGAACGGCAGAGACGAGCGTGTTGGCCTGGAGGGCGTCGAGGTCATGGAGCACCGAAATGAACGGGTGGAGGTCCACCGTGCCGATGCCGTCACCGAGATCGAGTCGCAAGATTCGCATGTTCCCGTCATCGACGCGAAATCCGCGCTACTCAAGAACAAATTTCAGACCGATTCGGCCCGTGCCCGGAACTGGTTGAGGGCGGCCGACAGGATCTTGGTTTCGGCCCGACGCTTCACGAACCCCGGCAACGGCACAGCGAGTTCGATGCCGAGTTCGTAGACCACCTTGGTAGCGCTGCTGTCGTCTTCGGAGATCTCGAAGGTGTAGGCACCGTCCAGTCGCCGGGTCAGGTCGCCGCGAATCTGCTGCCAACGAAACGAGCGAGGAGCATCGTGGTAGTCGTAGGCCAGCACGTAGGACGAACGACGCCCCATCGCCTCGGCCTCGAACGCAGCTTCGATCGGACGACCGAGCTCGTCGGCCCTGAGCACCTCGACCGACGTGATGGCCGGCACCCAAACCGGATAGGACGCGAGGTCGGTGGCCACGGCGAAGCAGGTCTCCGGCGGAGCCTGCACCAGCTCGGAAACCAAGGTGTGCTCGGTGATCGGCATCGGTTGCATCTCCCCGACCCTACCCTCAGGAGGCCCGCGACGGAAAGCGGCCGTAGCGGCTCCCGAACAAGGCCATGACGGCGACGCCCAGAAGCGGGGCCAGGACCGAGAACGCCGCGGGTGAGAAGGGTTTGAGGGAAGCTCCCACCAGGCCGATCAGCACCTGAATACCGAGACAGGTACGCAGCGTGCACCGGGCGCGACGATCGACCACCCCTCCGTTGAGCAAGAAGGCTCCGCCGAACCACACTTCCTCGCCGCGGCTGCGTGAGGCCGCGATGAGGAAGGCGGCAACGAACACCCCAGTGCCCACTAGGAACAGCATCAGATTGATCCCGACCCCGACGTCGACCGCCCGGTCGGATGGGGCGAGACTGGCCGCGGTAGCGATGAGGTGGAGGATGACGCCGACTTTGGCCGCTCGGAGCAGACGAGCTGGGCTGAACAGCGAACGAGGCTCGGTCGCTTGATTCACGAGAGGGGCGATCCTTGCGGTGGAATGGAGTCCAGGGCGTCGCGGAGTGTCGCGGCCAAATGGTCGTACCCGAAGGAGGCCTCGACCCGGGCGCGTGCGGCGTCACCCATGCATCGCCGACGCTCGGGATCATCGAGCAACTGGGCCACGGCGCCCGCTACCGCTTCGACCCGGTCGGGCTCTTCGACCACGAGTCCGGTGACACCGTGCTGGACGGCTTCGGCCGCTCCCCCCGACCGTCCCGCGATCTGGGGGACCCCGCAGGCAGCTGCTTCCAGGAAGACGATCCCGAAGCCTTCTTGTTCGAGACCCCACCAGCGCCGTTGGCACGGCATGGCCATCACGTCGATCGCCTGGTAAAGCTGGACGACCTCGGCATCGGTGAGCCGACCGAGCAGGCGCGCCCGCGCCCCCGAACGCTGGATCAGCGCGTGGAGCTGCTTCGCTTGTCTGCCCTGGCCGCCGATGAGGACCACCAGGTCGGGATGGGTCTCGGCCAGGAGAG
>JAQCHM010000173.1 GCA_027730885.1 Actinomycetota bacterium
CGTCGTGAGGACGACCGTCCGACGATGATGGGCCGGAGCGAGCGCCGCGAGGAACGCGGCGAGGCCGGCGTCGAACTCGGCCAGACGATCCGCGTGTTCGGCGGCCTGCTCGGCGTGATGATCGAAGTCCCCGTAGAGCAGGCGCACCACGCGTACCCCGAGGTTGGCGTTGACGAACCGCGCGGCCAACGTCATCGGCTGGGCCAGCCTGCCCGCCGGCGTCGCTGCTGCGTACGAACCCGCCAGGTCGTTGGCGACGACGAAGGCTTCGGCCCCGCGCCGGGCCAACTCGTCGCCCATGACCCCGAGACCAGTGGCGCTCCCACCGATACGAGCCAAGGCCTGCTGTTGGCGCTGGTCGACGGAGCTGGTCGTGGACCGGAACAACCCGCTGGGCCGCTCGGGAACGGCGATGGCTTGGCTCGACTGACCCGCCATCACCAGCGGCACACTCGCGCCGAAGTGCACCCCGACGAAGGGATTGTCTGTGCCGCCCAGCAGGTCACCGGCCCGACCCAACCAGCCCGGGGTCGGGACACCACCCGACGCCGAGCCCTGCATGACCCGAGCCATCGAGGTGAAGTGCGAGAGGTCCGGCGACGGGTGGCCGACTCCTTCGATGACCGCGACATTCCCGAGGTCCCACTGGGCTTTGACCGTGGGGAGGGACGGGTGCAGGCCGCGGGCGGCGTCCAGGGCCAAGGTCGAAGCGAAGGGGATGGCGAGCCCCGACCGACGTGAGACATATGCGCTGTCGTTGATCGGCACCACGGTGTTGATCGAGTCGTTGCCGCCGGCCATCGTGACGACAACCAGCACACCGTCGGTGGACGAGCCGGCCGCCGTCGCCTGGAGGAAGTAGCGCCGGGACAGCGGACGAAGGTCGGTCGGCGCGGGCGACGAGAGGCTCGCCAGGACGGAGCGGGTCGAATCGGTCATGCGAGCTGGAACTCCGGCGTGAGAGGGGTGAGGTAGAGCAGGCCAGATTGCTCCGCCCAGCGGGTCGATGCTCGCTCCTCGGTGACGAACTGTCGGAGTGAGTTCGTTGTGGTCGACGAAGGCTGGTCGATCCCGAACAGGCCGAGCGCGGCGTCCACGGCTGCATTGACGGAAAGGCTCTGAGTGTCACCAAGCCGGTCGTTCACCTCGATCGCGCGCCGACGCACGCGACTCGAGAAGCTGCTCTTCGCCCACACCGCAGGGGCCGAGATCCAGTAGCGGTTCTGCCGCCAGCCTGACACGTTCGGCGGGTAGTACGGCTGCTGGCCCATGCCTTCGATCGTCCATTCCGGGCGAGCCTCCGAACACGGCAATCCGGTGTGGCGCATGGCCGCGACGACGAACTCGATCGGCGTGCGAACCAGCCCTTGCCTGGCCTCGGTCGAGAGGAACTCGGGACGCATGAGGATGGCTCGGAGGAGGGCATCGATCCTCATGCCACCGGCCCGGAATTCGCTTGCGAGGTCGTCGACCAATGCAGCACCAGGGTTCGGATAGGCGAGGTACGACCAAAGCTTCGCGGCCAGGAAACGAGATGCTTGGATTAGCGGTGCGCCGGTGACGAGGTGAGTGATGATCTCGGGACCGTTCCAGTTGCGGGTGATGCCCATGAAGGTCTTGAGGCCGGAGTCGTGACGGTCGTTCCGGAACTCGTACTGGCCGGTGTCCCTGTTGACGCCGTGCCCGGTCCACGCCCGGGCCGACTCGCGCTCGTCGTCCTCTGAATAGAACCCGACGCCGAGCACGAACAGCTCCATCAACTCTCGTGCGAAGTTCTCGTTCGGTCTTCCGGCAACGTTCGCGTCGTTGTCGAGGTACTCCAGCATTGCCGCCTGGGTGGAGACCGTCTGCAGCAGCGTCTCCACTGGGCCCAGACCGTGGATCCGGAACAGTTGGTTCTGCTCGAACATGGCCTGGTGGTCCCCGACCTTGTCCATCGACGAGCACAGATGACCGTGCCAGAACAGAACCATCTTCTCGACGATCGGTGCCGGGCTGGTGCGGCACCGATCGAGCCAGAAGTGGCTCATGTCCACGCACCGGTCCCACCAGGAGCGCGACGGGTCGAGGCCGGGGGAGCCCCACGTTCGCGGGAACTGCGGACGAGACGTCGAGCGCCCGATCGACCACCGTGGACCAGGGCAGACCGACGAGCGCGTCGATGTCACTCGGAAGTCCACCGAATCCGGTTCGCCGGAGAAGATGGGCCGCATCGAGTCGCGAGGTTTCCTCAGGCAAGACCGGCATGAATGTCCTTCGACCAATCGGCCTGCGAAACCTGAGGGGTTCCGAGGAGCTGATCCATGACCCCGACCCATGATCCCCCCGAGCGCCCACTTCCCGAAGATCTCCGCTACGTGATCGCTGACGTCACCCACCAGGTCATCAACCACCTCGCGGTCATTCTCGGGCGGGTCGGTCTGATGACTCTGGACGACCCCGGGAACGCTCAATTCGCTGAGGCCATCGCGGCGATCGACCGATCCGTTCGAGCGGGTCACGAGCAGGTCAACCGGCTGGTCGACCTCCTCGACTGACCGTCGGTCGCCCGTCCAGCCGGTTCGTGCCGCGACCCACCGGTCCCTAATGTGAGGCGATGAAGAACTTCGAAGACCGACTGGCCATCATCACCGGGGCAGGTGCGGGCATGGGCCGCGAGCTGGCCGTGCAGCTCAGCGCGGCAGGAGCCAACCTCGCCTTATGCGATGTCCACGCCGACGCCCTGGCCGAGACCGTCGCCCTCTGCGATGAAAGGCCGCGGGTGAGCACCCACATCGCCGACGTGTCCGACGAAGGCCAACTCGAGACCGTCCGCGACGAGATGCTTGCCGCGCACGAGACCGACCACGCCCACCTCTTGTTCAACAACGCCGGCATCGCCGGCGGTGGGAGCTTCGTCGCCGGTGGTCGGGAATCGTGGGAGCGGACCTTCGACGTCTGTTGGAAGGGTGTCTACCTCGGCTGCCGGGTGTTCCTGCCGCTGCTCATCGCGGCCGACGAAGGCCACGTCGTCAACACCTCGAGCATCAACGGGTTCTGGGGATCGTTGGGACCCCACGTCCCTCACACGTCCTACGTCGCAGCCAAGTTCGCAGTCAAGGGCTTCACCGAGGCCCTCATCACCGACCTGCGGATCCATGCACCCCACGTTGCTGTCTCGCTGGTGATGCCTGGTCACATCGGCACCGAGATCGCCCGAAACTCCGTGTTGCTCCACGGCAGCGAAGTCGATGCTCGCGTGTCCGAGCGGGCCAACGAGTTCCGGAACTCGGCCCCGACCACCGCAGCCGAAGCGGCCGACATCATCCTCGACGGCGTCCGCCGGAACCGTTGGCGGATCCTGGTCGGGGAGGATGCGCACCCCCTCGACGAGCTCGTCCGTGCCGATCCGGAGATGGCGTACGAGCCAGTATTCGTGCGGCGCATGCACGATGCCGGTGTCTTCCGGAACGTGGTGGCCGAGTAGCCGCCGGCTGCTCGTCGCCCATGCGTCGGCGCACCCTCCTCTCCGACAAGCCGGACCCATCCACCCCACGCTCGGCCGCCAACACACGGCACAGGGCCTTCCTTGCCTCACCAGGCTTCGTGATGGCGCTCATCATCGTCTTCTGGGGCCTCGGCCCACCGGTCAGCAAGCTGATAAGCGCTCCGTCGGTGATCGCCGTGCTCTATCGCTTCTGGCTGTCGGTACCCGTGTTCTACCTGATGGCCCTGGGCGCCGGCCACCGGTTGACCATGGCAACGATCAAACGGACGGTCTTTGCCGGCGCCGCGTTCGGCATCAACCTCGTATTCGTGTTCCTGACCATCAACGAAGCGGCGGTCGCGGTACTGAGCGTCATCGCTGCCCTCCAGCCCGGGATGATCCTGTTGGTCGCGGGCCGTTTCCTCGGCGAGAGGCCGACACCATGGCACCTCCTGTGGACCGTTGTTGGCGTTGGGGGCACCGTCGTCGTCGTGCTGGGCGGTGGGCGCGGCTTCGAGGTCAGCACCCCGGCCATCGTCTACTCCGTGGTCTCCCAGTTGTTCTTCACGTTCTACTTCGTCGAGACAAAACGGGTGCGCAGCCGCAACCCGATCGATTCGATCGAGTGGATGGCCGGCGTGACCCTCTTCGCCGCGCTGACCGTGACCCCGTGGGCCCTCATCACCAGCGACCGGGCCGACTACCTCGCCGTGAACGGCCTCGACTGGGTCTGGTTGGCGTTCATCATCATCTTCACGGGAGGTCTCGGGCATGTGCTGATGGCGTGGGTGCTCAAGTACATCGACGCTTCGCGGTCGTCGCTCTACCTGCTGTCGATGAACATTGTCGCCATCGGCGTCGCGTGGTTGATCCATGACGAACCACTGAGTGTCGTCCAGTTGGCAGGAGGCGCGATCGTGTTCGCGGCTGTGGGGGCCGTGGTCAGCCGGCCGGCTGAGCCTGCGATGCCCGCGACAGCGCCGCCGACGTAGCGGCCTTGGCCCGCCGAGGGTCGGTGATCGAGGCCGCGGTGAAGATGGCGGCGAAGGCCATGACCGTGCCCACCAGGTAGGTGGTGAGGAACCGTGACGGGTCGGCGCTGTCCCCCACGAGCACGTTCATGGTCTGGATGCCACAGACGGTGCCGATGAACATGAGCTGCTGGGACATGCCGTTGGCGATGCCCATGTCGGCGGGGTCGACGTTTCCGACCACCATGGCCGACACCGAAGGCTGCGACAGGCCGGCGGCCACGCCGGACAGGAGAAGGCCGACGAGGATCAGCCCGATCCCCAGGCCGGTCGTGAGCGGCGCCGCGGAAGTGAAGGCGATCATCGACAACGCCATGCAACCGGCGCCGATCAGGATCGGGATCTTCTCCCCCACCTTGCTCGGCAGGTGCCCGCCGAACGGCGAGGCCAAGCTGAAGGCCGCGGGCCGGGGCGCCATCAGTAGAGCCGTGGCCCCGAGCGTCCAGCCATAGCGCTTGTCGAGCAACGCCGGCGTCACGACGAAACCGCCCATGTAGGCGAACTGGATGAGGGCCGACGTGACCATCGGCAGCACGAAGTTGCGTCGACGGAAGTAGGACAACTTCAACATGGGCGCCGATGAGTGGTTCTCGACCTTGATGAACAAGAAGATGGCGAGGGCCGAAAGGGCAACGAGTGCCCACGCCACCAGATCCCTGGCCGCCGCGCTGCCGCCGACGAGGGTGATGCTGGACGCGAAGCGAGTGATCGCCAGCAGGCCGGCCAGGACGCCCAGGGCCAACGTGATGGCACCTGGATAGTCGAGCTTGACGTCGGTCTGGGTCGCTCCTCCGCGGACGAAGATCGAGCCGGCCACGAGCGCACAACCCGTGATGGCCGCGAAGACGATGAAGATGGGCCGCCAGCCGACAACGTCGATCATCGGCCCTCCGATCACCACTCCGATGGTGGGGGCGCCGGTCATCGCGAACTGGAACCATCCGACGGCCTTCGCCCGGCCTTGCACGCCGTACGCGTTCATCATGAGCGCGAGGGCGTTCGGGTTGACGCATGCGCCGAACATCCCGAAGATGACCCGGAAGGCGATGAGCGACGCCGCGTTCCACGCCAACCCACAGGCAACGGTCATCAGCGCCCCTCCGGCGAGACCGATGAGGAAGATACGGCGGTGGCCGTAGAGGTCGCCCAGCTTGCCCGCGATCGGCGTGCACGCCGCCATCGCCAACATGAGCCCGGTGATGACCCAGGTGAGGGTGGCTCGATTGCTGTTCAGGTCTTCGGCGATCGTGCCGAGCGCCACGGTGATGATGGTCATCAGCGATCCGAACGACATGACCGACAACATCACGACGATGAGCAGCGTGCGCTGGTATGAGCGATCAAGTACAGCGTTCTCGGCGGTGGCCGCAGCCGTCGGTCGGGCCCGGGTGGGTAGCGGAGTGCGAGTCCTCAGGGTGTCCTCCCGGGCACAAACCGAACACGAACGATTGCTACGTGTTTCTAAGTACTAGCGTAGCCGAGGCCGGTGGGTGCCTCCACCAAGCTCTGGAGGACACGTCCGATCGGTCCATGATCGTCGAAGAGATCGGCGTCGAGCATCGCCATCCCGTTGCCGGCGTGGACGACCCGGGCGTCGAGACCGATCCAGGGGCCTTGCGGGAGCCGGAGCAACTGCACGGTGATGTCCGGGTTGATGTAGCGCCCTCCTTCGGCTGTCTCCTCCCAGCCGGCTGCCGCGGCCAGGTCGGAGACAGTGGCGACCGCAACGAACGGCGAGTTCTGCTCGCCCTCCACAAGCGCCGAGTGCAAGTTGATCCAACTAACACCGGGACCGGAGGTCTCGTGCGAGCCGGACACGTACCGCAGATCGCACGTGTCGCAGTTGAATCCCGGCGCCGGATAGTCGATGGTCCCCGCCCGTCGAGGTTCGGCCGGGGTCGGCGGTCGTGACGGCACAGATCCGGTGATCGCAGCCCCGGCAGGATCGAAGACGATCCACAGCGAGCTGGCTCTCGCCACCACCCGACCCTCGTGGGCCAGCGTGCCATCGACGACTGCCGCCCGCCGGCCGGGCTTGACGACGACCGCCTGTGTCGTCAGGACGTCGAGGGGAACCGGACGAAGCATCTCGACGGTGAGCCGTGAACAGAGCAGCGCCGAACCAGTCGCGGCCGCTGCCCGCTCCACGGTTCGGGCCAGGAGTCCGACGACGGGCCCGCCGTGGAGCGAGTCGGGGCTCCACGGACCGCGGGTGAAGTCGGTCGGCCGGAACGTTTCGGGTCCTTCGGGCACGAAGAGCGCGTCAGAGTCCATAACGCGCTCCTTCGGTCCGAAGCCACTCACCCACCATCTCGCCGATCATGATGGTCGAGAGGTTGATGTTCGCTCTCGGCACAGTGGGCATGATCGAAGCGTCGGCGACGACGAGTTGGTCGACCGCGTGACAACGTCCGTACTGATCGACCACGGCCGACGGATCGGACGCCGGCCCCATTCGTGCTGTTCCACACGGGTGGTAGCCCGAGGCCGATCGTCGGCGAGCGAGTCCGGTCAGATCGTCGCGGGTCGAACGGGCGAGATCGGGAAACCTCACGGTCTCGATGAACTCGGCCAGCGGCGACTGTCTGGTGAGCGCAATCGCGTCCT
>JAQCHM010000174.1 GCA_027730885.1 Actinomycetota bacterium
GTGGATTCACCGTCTTTGACCTCGGGCACGATGAGCACGACGCGGCCATCGGAACCGACGGTCACGAACGGCTCACGTTCGACGGCCACCCGGTGCTTGGTGCCTCGCAGCCCAGGGTCCCGCTCGACGCGGGAGGACAACGACGCGGCGATCCCGCCTCTGTCGACGATGGACAACTGGGCATCGCGATCGGGGTGACCCTCGATCCGGTATCGGGTGTACCCCACCACTTCGTCGACGGCAGGACCGACCGCCGCGAGCGAACGGAGCGTGCGGTAGCTGAGCCGATCACGGGGGCAGCCAGTGGCAAGCACGTCCTGGATGAGTTCGGCTTGGAGCAGGCTCTCATCCGCCCGCGAGATACCGACAGTCACGGTCTTGGCCTGGTGCTTGATGGCATCGACCGGACGGGTGAGTTCCTCGATGGCGGCCGTCAGAGCATGCGCCAGATCCTCGACGATCACGCCGGGCGTCCCAACCTTGCCCATCTCCATCTGGTAGCACTCGAACGGGACCACGCCGGTGGCGAAGCGCAGCAACATCGCCAGACGCGAAGCGGTCGAGGCCTCGAGATGACCGTTGTAGGTGCCGGCGCGCAGCAACTCGAAGAAGCGGGCCGAACGAGGCTCGATGTCGCGCCCGAATGACTCGAACCAGGCGTCGCCGGTCTCGCCGACGTAGCGCTCGATGGCCCCGCGTGCCTCTCGCAACGGCCGGGCCGAGGCATCGATGGCCAGAGCCGCTTCGTAGCCGAACAAGTGACCAACGATGGTGGAGAGCACAAACGCCAACAGGGGGTGTACGTCTGGCACGGAGATCACGTCGAGAGCGGCCGAGAATCGATTCTCGCCCTCGGTGGCGATGACGATGGGTGCGGCCTTGTGCGCGCGGAAGATAGCGACTTCCTTGGCGACGTCGTCGGCATTCGAACCGACGAGCCCCGCGGCGCAAACCAAGATCATGGGTTCTGACGACAAGTCGATATGCTTCTTGTCCTCGGTGATGTCACACGCGATCGACTTGTAACACAGCTCGCTGAGTTTGATCCGCAGCTCCCGCGCCGCGACCGCGTTCGCCCCGTTGCCGACCATTGCCCAGTACCGCCTGCTCGGCGCGTGTCTCCCGGCAGCCGCCGCGATGATCGGCCGCTTGGCCAGCGTCAGGCACATGGCGTTGGGAAGATCTCGCAGCGAACGGAGGAGCGCCTGACGATCGCCGGCGGCCAGTGAGGCTCCCTCGACCATCGACCCGACCCCGACAGCGAGGAGGAAGCCGGCGGCGATCTGGGCGTAGAAGGCCTTGGTCGACGCGACGCTCATTTCGACGTCGCGACCGTCGGAGGTGTACAGCACACCATCGGCCTTCTCGACGAGGTCGGAACCTCGCCTGTTCACGATGGCCAACACGATCGCCCCCCGGCTGCGAACCAGATCGACGGTGCGGTTGGTGTCGGTCGTGGTGCCGGACTGGCTGATGGCGACGATGAGGGTGTCGGACATGTCGTCGCGCAGTTCGAAGCCCGAGAGCTCGGTGGCGGTGACCTGACGGACCGGGATCTGCGACCCCGCGAGCGCCCACTGGAACGCGGCACTCGCGGCCTGACCGGCCACCGCGGCCGTGCCCTGGCCGATGATCTCCACCCGACGAATTGCACCCGATCGAATTCTCTCGGCGATCGAGGGCGACATCGTCTCAGGCGGCAGACGCACTTCGAGCTTGCCGTCGACCTCGATCAGTCGACCGCGCAGGGTCTTGCCGAACGAGAGCGGTGACTCGCTGATCTCCTTCAGGAGGAAGTGGTCGAAATCACCGCGATCGATGTCACGCGTCGTGACGTCCGGCACCTTCCACTCGGAGTGGGCCACGGGCAGGATCGATCCGTCATAGCTCATCCGGGTGACCCCCGAGCGCTCCCCCGCGAGCGCTCCGGTGATGCGGATGACCTGACCTTGGCTCGCCGTCGGATTGTCGGGATCGGCCGGGGTCTCGCCATCCATCCGGAGATAGACCGTTGCGTCCTCGACGACTCCGTAGGGTTCGGAGGCCACCACGAAACAGTCCTCGGCCAGGCCGACGAACACACCCTGGCCGCTCCCCCGCAACGCAAGGTGCACGTCGGCTGGAACGTCAGCCGTGCTGATGCCGATGGCCACCGATCCCTCGAACTGGGAGACCGCGCGGCGAACCGCCTCGTCGAGCACGTCACCGTCGGCGAGGTAGCGGGACACCAAGGTCGGGATGACCTTTGCATCTGTCGTGATCTCGCCCGCGATCCGGAGGCGCTCGGCCGCGATCAGATCGGAGAAGTTGTCGACGTCGCCGTTGAGCGTCGCCGTCACGTACGGGCCCGGCTCGTTGCCCAGCTCGTCGCTGTTGACCGGATGGGCATTGGGTTCGGAGATGATGCCCACCGAGGCCCACCGGGTGTGCCCCAGGACGGTCGCCTCTGCCTCTTCGTTCACCAAGGCCATCCGCAGGAGCGCATCGGCAGAGATGGCGGCTCGCATGGCGCGGGTGTTGTCGCCGAGTTCGCCGATCTCTGCTGCGGCTTTGTAGACCAGGGACAAGTGTCCCTCGGGTGTACGTACGGCCCTGTGAGTGAACAGCGGGTCGGTGAGACGGGGCTCGATCAGTGCACGGACAGCATCGGAGTCGAGATCGAGGCCATGGTTACGGATGAGCACGTGGAGACCAGCGCTGTCACGACCGCGAACCTCCAGCCGGTCGAGCGCGCTCAGGGCCTGCTGGATGCTGAGGAACGCCGCCATCGCCGAACCGGGCGGGTTCGTACCGACGAGCGCCGCCACCTCGCGTGCGGTTCGCAGACGGTCGCGCTCGATCGACCAGGCACCATCCTTGGCTCGGATCAGCGCGGCATTGACCGCCTCCAGGTCGGCGACACGTTCGCCCTCGACGTCGAGGTGTTTCTCGATGTCGAGCAGGGCCGCGTTGATCTCCGAAAGCCTTGCCTCGATCCCGGGAACGAGCGCGGGGTCGAGGAGCATCGCCGCCAGACCGGCTTCCCCGCGGAGAAGGAGGTCGACCTCGACGAGCTTGCCGGCTGCAGCGGCCAGCGCCCCGGCCTGGATCTCCGCCGGCGCAGGAATCAGCGCGGCAGCCGCAGCGAGGCCCTGCAGCAGTTGTGCGCTACCAGGGGTTTCGCGCCGTGTCCGGCGACGGATGACTGCGATGATCCCGCACATGTGGTGATGGCTCCCTTGGCTTGCGCTCGCCTCGTTCGATCAACTACACGATCGGCACCAGGGCGATCGTGCTGAGGGGTTGGAGCACGTTGACTCGTGCCGTCAGTGGCCCAAGAGGTGCTCCGCCGTCGAGACTAGGCGGTTGCACATGGCCTCGGCGGTCGCCGCGATGGGATGTTCTACCATGATCCGCACGAGGGGCTCGGTGCCCGAAGGCCGCACCAGCACGCGACCCTGCCCGCCCATCTCGGCCTCGACCTCGGAAATGGCGGGCGCCAAACGGGCCGCGATCTGCGGATCGCGTGCAGCGAGCCGAACGTTCTTCAAGACCTGGGGCAGGGTGGTCATGGCCGCATCGGACAGATCGGCCAATGAACGGCCCGATCGGAGCACCGAATCCACCAACTGCACGCCGGCCAGGACACCGTCCCCAGTGGTCGCCAGATCACGGCAGATGACATGGCCCGATTGCTCACCGCCCAACGAGAACCGCCCACCGTTGAGTGCTTCGAGCACATAACGATCGCCGATGCCGGTCTCGACCACAGTGATGTCTGCATCGGCCATGGCCAGGCGGAAACCGAGGTTCGACATGACGGTGACGACGACGGTGTCATCGACGAGTCGACCGGTCGATTTCCAGTCTCGGGCCAGAATCGCAAGCACGTGGTCGCCGTCAACGACGCGACCGGAATCGTCGATCGCGATGAGCCGGTCGGCATCGCCGTCGAAAGCCAGGCCCAACGCTGCGTTCGCCGCGACCACCGACTCGGCCAATCGCTCCGGATGGGTCGAACCGAATCCTTCGTTGATGTTGACGCCGTCGGGCCTGGCCCCGATCACCTCGACCGACGCGCCGAGGCGCTCGAAGATGTCAGGCGCCCAGGCGCTCGCGGCACCATGGGCACAGTCGAGGACGACCGTCAGCCCGTCGAAACGCCGGCCTTCGGCCGAAGCGACGACGGCGTCAGCCCAGCCGAGCGCCCGGTCCGAAGCGCGCACCCGACCGATGGCCGCGCCGGTGACCGCGTCCGAATCAGGCGACGCGCCCTCGAGTAGTGCGTGGAACAGCGTCTCGATTCGGTCCTCGACGTCGTCGGCAAGCTTGTGCCCACCGGGCGCGAAGAACTTGATGCCGTTGTCGGCGAAGGGATTGTGTGAAGCGGAGATCATCGCCGCAGCGACTCCCTCGACGGCCGAAACCCAGGCCACCGCCGGTGTCGGCACCTCGCCCAGCAACTCGACGTCGACACCCGACGCGGCGTAGCCCGCCACCAGCGCGGCCTCGAGCATGGGACCGGACTGTCGAGTGTCCCGCCCGATCAGCACCCGACGGCGGACTCCGGGGTCATCCTGCGGCGGGACCAGCAACGCGGCCGTGGCCCGGGCAAGCGCCAAGGCCACGTCGGGTGTCAGTTCGTGGTTGGCCTCGCCTCGGACCCCATCGGTCCCGAATCGCGGACGCTCGGGCATCAGCGCTTGCTGTACTGGGGAGCCTTTCGGGCCTTCTTGAGGCCGTACTTCTTCGACTCCTTCTTCCGCGGGTCGCGGGTAAGCAGTCCCTCGGCCTTGACGGCGGGCCGAGCGTCGGGGTCAACCGTGATGAGCGCACGGGAGATGCCGAGTCGGAACGCGCCGGCCTGACCGGACAGGCCGCCACCATGGAGGGTGACGTCGATGTCGAACGCTTCCTCCTGGTCGGTGACCCGGAGCGGCTCGGTGATCAGGCGGCGGTGCACCGCTGAGGGGAAATAGTCATCGAACGCTCGGCCGTTGGCCTTGATCTGGCCGGTGCCGGGGCGGAGACGCACCCGAGCGACGGCTTGCTTGCGGCGACCGGTGGTCTGAATGGCAGTCATCACTTCACCTCACGACGGGCGCCGGGAATGTCGAGAACAGTAGGCAACTGGGCGGAATGCGGATGCTCAGGGCCGGCGTAGACCTTGAGCTTGGTGGCCACCTGGCGGCCGAGGCGGTTCTTCGGAAGCATGCCGGTGATCGACTTGCGAACCGTGTCGGCCGGACGACGTTCGAGCGACTGTCCGTAGGTGAAGGTCGTGAGGCCGCCCGGGTACCCCGAGTGGCGGTGCACCAGCTTGGTGTCGGCCTTGGTGCTGGTCTTGTTGGACGTCAGGACGACCTTGGACGCGTTGATCACGATCACGTGGTCGCCCATGTCCATGTGCGGGGCGAAGGTCGGCTTGTGCTTCCCTCGCAACACACGGGCAACCTCGGTGGCCATGCGACCCAGGGTCATACCCTCGGCGTCGACGACGAACCACTGTCGGTCGATCTCGGACTTTTTCGGTGTGTACGTCTTCACGAAAACCTGCTCTGGAACGTCGGGGCACGGCAAGGCCCCCAAATAGACCGAATGGCAAGGATAGGCCGGCGCCTCACGCGCTCCAACCGGGTATCGGTTCTTCGTACTGGACCTCGCACAGATTCAGACCGTGCGGCGGTGCCGGATTCTCGGCCGCGTTGCGGTTGCGGGCAGTCAGCACACCGAGCAGTTCGCCCGCGGACCGTCTCCCCCGGCCGACAGCCACGTGGAACCCGACGATGCTGCGAACCATCTGATGACAGAACGCGGGGCCCGCGATCTCGAAGAGCAGGATGCCGCCGCCGAGCGCATCCCATCGGGCACTGTTCACTCGGCGCACGAGGGAGACCTCGGACCCGTCGACCGACTTCGGTCGCCGACAGAACGACGAGTAGTCGTGTTCCCCGATGAGCGGATCGCAAGCCAAACGCATGGCTCCGAGGTCGAGGGGCTCGGGCACCCACCACGCCGTGCGAGCCAGGAACGGATCGGGAACGGCAAGGTTGAGGACCGTGTACCGGTACCGCCGACCGGTGGCGGAGAAGCGGGCGGAGAACGTGTCGGGGACCACAGAACATTGGCGGGCTACGATCTCAGGCCCGAGACGCGACGTGACGATCCGTCCGATCCGCTCGGGGTCAGCGGTGCGTTCGGGGGCGTCGAACGACAAGACCTGTCCGGACGAGTGCACCCCCGCGTCGGTTCTGCCCGACATCACGATGTCGGGCACCATCCCGAGGAACGGAGCAAGCACACGTTGCAGTTCGCCGACGACGGTACGAACGCCGGTGTTCGGGGCCAAGCCCCGAAAGCCGGTGCCGTCGTAGGAGATATCCAGCCTGATGCGCTTCGTCGGCCCTGGGTCGAGATCGATCTCGTCGAAGAGGGTCAAGTCTTCGCGCACTGCACGGAGGAATCAGACCAGTTCGATACGGGCCATCGGGGCGTTGTCGCCCGGACGCGGCCCCAGCTTCAAGATCCGGGTGTAGCCGCCCGCCCGGTCGACGTAGCGAGGACCGACATCCTCGAAGAGCTTGGTGGTCATCTCGACATCGCCGAGGTACGAAAGGACCTGGCGGTAGTTGTGAAGCCCACCCTTCTTGGCCTTCGTGATGACGCGTTCGGCGATGGGGCGCACGGCCTTGGCTCGGGCCTCGGTCGTCTCGATGCCTTCGGCCGCGACCAGCGAGGCGACCATGTTGGCCATCATCAGTCGCTGATGCTGGGCCGATCCGCCGAAGCGGCGGGCTTTGCGTGGACGTCCTTGCATGGTCAGCTCCTCGAGCCGCGGAGGGACAGACCACGCTCGTCGAGTTTCATGATGACCTCGTCGAGCGACTTCTGTCCGAAGTTGGTGATGGCAAGCAAATCGTCCTCGGTCTTGGTGAGCAGCTCGCCGACGCTGTTCACCTGAGCCCGCTTGAGGCAGTTGCGGGGACGCTCGGAAAGGTCGAGGTCCTCGATGGGCAGATCCAGGTCGGGCGAACCCGACGCGGCAGCCGGAGCCTCACCCAGGGTGAGGCCCTCGGGCTCGTCCGACATCTCCTCCACGAGCTG
>JAQCHM010000175.1 GCA_027730885.1 Actinomycetota bacterium
CGTCCACCGCCAAGACTGGGAGCCGGGCGACACGGTGATCTGGGACAACCGATTCGTGCTGCACCGAGCCGGCGAATACGACTACACCAAGCCCCGCTATCTCATCGGCACCCGCGTCGCCGGCGATGTCGCGACCGAGTTGGCCTACCTCCCCGACGACCCCCGGGCCGAAGCCGGGCGCCAGGCGCTCGTCGCGGAACTCGAGATCTTGCGGGTCGAAGCCCGAGACCGACGCTACGGAGCCACCACCGCCAGTCGCTGACCGGTCGCCAGGGAACGGACGAGGTCATGGAATTCGGCATCTGCCTTCATTCGAAGATCGACGACATCGACCTGGTGGTCGAAGCCGAACAGCTGGGGTTCGACGCAGCATGGTTCGCCGACTCACAGATGTTGTGGTCGGACTGCTATTCGTGCATGGCGGTCGCCGCTGGTCGCACGAGTCGGATCCGGCTCGGAACCGGGGTGTCGGTCGTCGACACCCGGATTGCTCCCGTCACCGCCCACAGCATCGCCACCATCAACGTCCTGGCGCCCGGACGGACCTTCCTCGGCGTTGGCAACGGGTTCACCGCTTGGCGGTTGATGGCTCGCAATCCCGCACGATTGGCGGAGTTCGAGGCCTTCCTCGACACCACTCGCCGTCTGCTCCGGGGAGAGGAAGCGCCGTTCACCCACCGCGGGCGGACCACCGATGTTGCCTTTCAGATGGCCGACCTCGGTTTCGTCAACGTCACCGATCCGGTGCCGATCCATGTTTCGGCCTTCGGTCCCAAGGGTCAGGCCCTGGCCGGCGCGTACGGCGACGGCCTCATCGCTGCGGTTCCGCCGCAGCGCAAGGCCATTCAGCGCTGTCTGACGAACGCCGCCCAGGGTGCGGCGGCTGCCGGCCGTGTCTTCGACGAGAGCGCGTTCCAGCTGACCACCCTCACGGCGATCGCGATCTTGGAGCCGGGCGAAGACATGACATCGGACCGCATCATCGAGCAGTGCGGCCCGATGGCGCTGATGAGCCTGCACTACGCCTACGAACGGCAACGCCAGTTCGCGGTGGACCCACCGACCCATCTCCGGTCGATCTGGGATGACTACGTTGGCCTGGTGGAACAAGCGCCCGAGGCGCAGCGCCACTACCGCATCCACGCCGGCCACGGCACCTATCTGCATCCCGACGAGATCCGGTTCGTCAGCCCTGAGCTGATCCAGGCCAGTTGCATCGTGGGCCGACTCGGCGAAGTGGTCGAGAAAATCGGTGAACTCGAAGCCGCCGGGCTCGATCAGGTGATGGTGCTCCCCAGCTTCTCGGCTCGCTACCGGGCCGCCCGAGAAGTCGGTTCGCTGATTCGGGCGTTGGGTTAGGGCGTCGGCCGAAACCACGTCATCGGCTTGGGCTGGCGTCGTTCACCGGGAGCGGCAAGGGCGCGGCCTCGCTACGAGGCTCGGCCGGTAAGCCGAGAATACGCTCCCCCAGGTGGTTCCGTTGGATCTCGTCAGTGCCGCCGGCGATCGAGATCGAAGGTGTGCCCATCGCGAAGTACTGGAACTGGCCCGAGGGGGCGTCGTCACCCATGAGCATCCCAGCCGCGCCCTGGACCGCCAGGCCCAGCTCCCGTTGGCCGCGCGTGATCTCTGAGACCGTGAGTTTGCTGATCGCGCCCTCGGCACCGGGGAGCCCACCGGCGTGACCCGAGGACCTGACACGCTGGTTGGTGTAGCCCATCGTTCGACGGCGGATCTGCAGCTCGGCGTGCGCCTGTCGGACCAACGGGTCCTCGGACCGGCCGAAGTCGCGCACCAGCTGATCGAGCACCCGACCCACACCGCGACCGGATGCGTTGGCGGGGAGCCTTCGCTGCTCGGCCGCCAGCACATCTCCGGCCGGACGTTGGAGGTTGACCGGGCCGAAGGGACCCCCCTCGTGAGCGGCCGGGTTGTACGAGTTCTTCTCGTGGGCGAGGAATGTGCGGGTCACGGCCCAACCCGACCCGATGGGTCCGAGAACATCGTCGGCCGACACTCGCGCGCCGTCGAAGAACACCTGGTTGAATCGGGCGTCGCCCGTCATCTGCCGAAGGGGCTGCACCTCCACACCGGGCTGATCTCTCCGAACGAGGAAGAAGGTCAGGCCGGCATGCTTGGGGACGTCCCAATCGGTGCGGGCCAGAAGCATGCCGTAGTCGACGAGCTCCGCATTGGACGTCCAGGTCTTGGATCCGGTGATCACCCATTCATCACCGTCACGTTCGGCTCGCGTGCGGACCCCGGCCAGATCCGAGCCGGCATCGGGTTCCGACAGCATCTGACACGCGGTCTCGCTGCCGTCCGCCATCCCCCGCAGAAAGCGCCGGCACTGGTCAGCTGTCCCGTGTTCGAACAACATCGGGGCCAGCAGCGTCGGAGCGATTCCCGACGGCGGGCCCAGCGCGCCAACTCGCCTTCTCTCCTCACGAACGACCCTGACCAGCGGCGTTGGCAGCCCCCGACCCCACCAGGCCTCGGGCCAGCCGGCGTACGCCCATCGAGCCTCGAGCATCATCCGAAACCACTCCCCCGCCGGCAGGGCGGGATCCCAATGAGCTTCGTACCATGCCCGCGCCTCGCGCCGAACCTGTTCCTCGCGCGTCTTCATTCGTTCCCCCTCGGCGTCCATCGTGGCCGGCCTCTCGCAGGCGAGAGCGTGTCAGCTCTTCATTGCCCGACGGTCGAAGTAGTCACGCCAGGCCGAGACCTTGTCATCGGTCAGCTCGAACACGCCAGTGACAGGAAGGGCGAACGGCGCTTTGGCCTCGCCGGCGTCGGCTTCGCTTTTCGGCGAGAAGTGTTCGAGTCGTTCGGAGAACACCACCTTGTCGTCCCCTGACAACTGGCGCACCTCCATCCGGACGTTCCAGGTTCCGGAGAAACCTTCCAGGGTGTGGTGGATGGCATCGGGGCCGGAGACCACGGTCCGGTCCCATGGCATGTTCTGGTAGGCGACGTCGGGCGTGCAGATGGCTCGCCAGTCGTCCACCGTCATCTCGTTCCAACCCTCGCAAATGCGACGGACGGCTTCGATTCCTTCGCTCATCGATCGACCTCCTCCTGGTAGCAGCTGTCGTGTGGTAGCTGTCGTGCGGTAGCTGTCCTGCGTTTCGTTTCGATCATGGCACTATCGGACCGACGGAACTACTCGGCTGCACGCTGGCATCAGTTCTTGGGCAGCTCGCTGAAGGGAGTGTTGCTCGGCGGCCCCGGCTCGCGCGGCAGGCCGAGCGCGCGCGCGCCGATCACGTTGCGTTGGATCTGATCGCTTCCGGCATAGATCGGTGGAGCGGGAGAGAACAGCGTCATCTCCTGGAACACGCCGGCTGAGCCTGGCGAATGCCAGAGCTGAGCCTCCGGCCCGAGCAGCATGTTCGCGGCGTCACGGGCGTTGGCAACCGACGAGGAGTTGTAGACCTTCGCGAGGTTGCCTTCGACCCCGGTCCGTGAGCCGGGGAAGGTCTTCGCCTTCCAGCCCATCATTCGTTGGACGTGGTAGTCGGTGTGCGTTCGAGCCAGCGCTTGGCGCACCAGCGGATCCGAGGCACGTCCCTTCTCCTTGACCAGTGCGTCCAGCATCGCCAGGTGACGGCGACCAATTGCGGCGCCCGAAATCGGACCCTCCGCTCCGATGAATCCCGCGGCCGGCTTTGCAAGATCCCCGGCGCGGCTGCCGGGAAGGGCCGGCGAGAACGAGCCGCCCCCGTGCCCCGCGCCGGAACGCTCGAACCCGAGGGTTGCGTTCGCGATCGTCCAGCCGCGGTGCAGCTCGCCGATGATGTCGGCGTGGGGCACGCGGGCCTCGTCGAGGAATACCTCGTTGAACACCGCTCGACCAGTCATCTCGCGCAGCGGACGGATCTCGATACCGGGCTGCCGCATGTCGATGCCGAAGTAGGTGATCCCCAGGTGCTTCGGTGCGTCGGGGTCGGTTCGAGCGATCAGCATGGCCAAGTCGGCGGTCTGCGCGGTCGACGTCCACACCTTCTGTCCGGTGATGACCCAGTCGTCTCCATCGCGCACTGCACGGGTTTGAAGGCCGGCGAGATCCGAACCGGCCTGGGGTTCCGAGAACAGCTGACAACAGCCCTCGGTGCCGCCGAGGATCGGAGGAAGGTAGCGAGCGACCTGGGCCGGGGATCCGTGGTGGGCAATGGTCGGCGCGGCGAGGAACAGCCCAAGCCCACCGGGGGGACCCAACGCCCCGGCCTTCGCCAGCGTCGCCATGACCGCACTCGTCAGATCTCCCGGCCAATTCCGTCCGCCTGCGTCGAGTGGGAGCGACGGCGAGGTGAACCCCGCTCGACTCATTCGCCGCCACCATTCGCCAACGGTGATCTGCGTCCACCAGTTCTGGGCGACCCATTCGGCGACCTCGGCCTGCACCTCTTCTGAAGTGGGCAGGGCCGCACGGGTTTGCGGCGTCTGATCCGTCATTCCTCCATCATCTCGGACGCGGCTGGGCAACGCACTACTCTCCGGCCATGGAACTCGAACTGCTGGCATGGGGTTTCGGTCTGGTCGAAGGGCCACGGACCGACGCCACCGGAACGCTCTACTTCACCGACGTCACCAAGGGTGGCGTCTTTCGCCGTTCGGCCGGCGGGACGGTCGAGAACCTCATCCCCGATCGCCCAACGGTCGGCGGCCTGGCGTTGCACGCCGATGGCGGCTTCGTCATGTCCGGGCCCGACATTGCCCACTGGAACGACGGTGAGACTCGCGTCATCCTGAGACACGACGACATCAAACACTGGAACGACATCCAACCCGACGAGGACGGCAGCGTCCTGGTCGGCAGCATCCGGAGCGATCTCTTCGACCCGAAAGCGGACAAGACGCCCGGCGAGTGCTACCGACTCGGGCTCGACGGATCGGCCACGCTGCTCTACGGCGGCGTCGAGGTGTCGAACGGCATCGGCTTCTCACCCGACCGTAGAACGCTCTACCACTCGGACTCGACGACCAAGGGCCTCTGGGCCCACGACGTCGCTGCGGACGGCACGGTCTCCAATCGTCGCCACATCGGCCGAGAGGCTTTCGAACGGGGCATCCCCGACGGGATGTGCGTCGACGTCGACGGCAACCTTTGGGTCGCCCACGTTGGCGGGCGGCGAGTAGCCAAACTGAACCCCGACGGCGACCTGATCGGCGAGATCGCGGTACCGGCCAAGGCGGTCACCAGTGTCGCTTTCGGCGGATCCGACAACGACGAGATGTACATCGTGACCGCCGACAACTTGGACGACGCCTCCAAGGGCGGCTCGATTTTCCGGGCAAGGCCCGGCGTCGCCGGCGTCCCGACCCCACTCGCTCGGGTCTAGCCAGGAAGACGAAGGACCACCTGTGAACTCGGACCCCACTCCTCCGAAACTCACCATCGGCGACAGCCCTCACTTCGACGAGCAGTATCCGCTCGCTCCGATCGACGACTTCATGATCCACCAGACGATCGATCCGATCCGGATCATGATGACGAGCGATCCCAAGGCGTACGAGCGGTACTGGATGGTGTGCCACGACGACGCCGGCGAAGTCCTGGTCGCGACGGGGTGCAGCTTCTACCCGAACTTGGACCGGGCCGAGGCCTACGCCATCGTCAACCGGGGCGGAGACCATCGAACCGTCCGTGTGTTCCGGCCTCTCGGCGTCGACCGTATGAACCTCCGCTTCGGCCCCATCGCCCCTCGCGTCATCGAAGGACTGCGGCACTGGCGTTTCGTCCTCGAGCCAAACGAGTGGGGCATCAGCTTCGACCTCGACTTCCGGGACACGACTCGACAAGTGCACCGCGAGGGCGCCCTGTCGATCGATCGAGGGTTCCCGAATGGTCGACGTCCAGACGTCACCACGGGATTCGAGAGTTTCGGCGATGTCGAGGGATGGGTCGAGGTCGACGGCGAGCGCATCGAGATTCCGTCCGGTTCGGGCCGGGGCACTCGCGATCGGCACTGGGGTGTCGGGCGCGGGGTCGGTGGTCCGGAGCTCGCGCTCGGTGGACGAATGCATGTCGGCGTCAACGGCAACAGCTTCGTGGCCTTCGACACCTTCACGATCTGGGGTGATCGGGTCTTCTATCGATTCGGCGACCCGCGACCGGGCTCGGGCCGCGTGACGAACATCGTTCGTCGCATGCGTTTCGAGGAGGACACGCGCATCTTCCTCGAGGGCATCGTCGACTACACGCTCGATACGGGCGAAGTGAAGCAACTCCACTACGAGCGCATCGGCAACCAGACCATCTACCTGCGGTGCGGCATGTACGGCGGAACCCCAGACAAGAACATCCACCAAGGCTCCTACTCCGGGACCGAGGAGCTGATCGAGGGCGACGTGTTCGACGTGAACGACCCGGCCGTTCGCGCTTCGCTCGTCGGGCTGGACGAGCATCTGTGCCGCGTCACCTGCGGTGACGAGACCACGACCGGCCTGATGCAGCCCATCGACCCCAATGCCTACCAGGCTTGTGCGTCGCCTACTCGTGAGGGCTGGTCGTTCCTCGAATGACCGCCGTTCCTCGAACGACCGCAGTTCCTCGAACGACATCGGCGGCCGCGATCGCCGAAGGGCTGACCGCTTTTCTCGTCAGTGAGCTTGGCCAAACGTCGTCGCCCTCCGTCACCGACGTCTCACCAGTGGCTTCGATCGGCAACGCCCGGGAGCCCTGGTCGTTCACCGCGTCGTGGCACGACGCCGAAGGTGTCGGCCACGAAACCCGCTGCGTCATGTTGCTCCAGGCCGAAGCCGGCCAGCTCGAGACCACGCTCGGACCGGAGTTCGGAACGCTCCGCGCCCTTGCCGCCTCCGACGTGCCGGCGCCGCGAGCACTCTGGTGTGACGAATCCGGGCGATGGCTGGGCCAGGGCTTCTTCGTCACGGCCTTCGCACCCGGCACGGCGAGCATGCGACCGCTCCGAGTCGAGGGCGGCACGGCCGAACTTCGCTCCGTCGCTCTCGATCTCGCGTCTGCCGCGGCGCGTCTCCACGCGTTCGACTGGCAGGGCGCCGGCCTGACCTGTCTGGAACCGGTCCCGGCCG
>JAQCHM010000176.1 GCA_027730885.1 Actinomycetota bacterium
TTCGGGGCTGGCGCGCCCAATGTCGCCATGGTCACGGATTACCCCGAGACCGCCTTCTTCGATCTGCTGGTCGGCCTCCTCGGATGAGCGCTCAGCTCGGTCGGCGGTCGGCCCGAACGTTGTTGTTCGGCGTGTGGTCGCCGGCCAGCCAACGGGCGAGTTCGTCGTGGGCCGTGCGGCGCTGGCGCTCGTTGACCTCGTCGAGTCCGTCGGCGTCGACGGTGAACTCGACGGTGAGACCATCGGGATCGAGGATGTAGAGCGACACACAGTACCCGTGGTTGACCGAACGATGCCCGACGCCGGCGGTGTCCAGTCTCTCCCGGACGACCTGTTGGGTGGCAGCGTCGGTGTTCAGCGCGACGTGGTTCAACGAATCGCGGCTGTCGAGCCGCATCTCGGCCTGGTCCGCGGGATCGGCGAACTGGAAGAATGCCAACGCGGAGCCGTCGGCCAGTTCGAAGAAGGTGTGGATGTACTCGCGCTCCTTGCCCCGGACCGTTTCGATCTCGCACCAGGTGGCAACGAGAGGGAAGCCGAGGACATCCTCGTAGAAGTGGCGGGTGGCCTCCATGTCGTCGACGACGTATGCGTGGTGATGGAGGCGGCTGGCAGGCGGAGCTGGGGTGTTCGTGACCATTGTCACCTACGCTAGACCCATGCGACCCGTCCTGCCCGATGACGTCACGGGATGAGTCCCCGGGTCCTTCTCGTCACCATCTTCGCACTCGCCGGCACCCTGCTCGCCGTGCTCACCGGTGGTGTCCCGCTGGTGCTGATTCTGTTCCTCCTGATCGTCCTCGGGTCGATCGCGCTGCCCGAGGACCCGCGCCGCTACTTGCTGCGACGGGTCCTACGGGTGGTCATCACCGTCTTCGTGGCCATGGCCTTCGTGTGGATGCTGGTCCACAATCTGCCCGACGCGTCGCGCCAGGACGAGACGGGGGTCGTCGCGGCCATGCAGCGATACGTCGAGTGGATCGCCGCGCTGATCAGTGGCGACCTCGGCGACTCGTCCTACTCCGAGACGGTGCTCGCAGGCATCAGACGAACGATCCCACCGTCGGCCCAGCTCATGCTGTACAGCCAGGTCATCACGCTCGCCATCGCCATTCCGGGCGCAATGATCGGGGCTCGTTTGCGGGGCAAGTGGGGTGACATCAGCTTCCGAGCGCTCGGTCTGTTCGGCTTGTCGACGCCCGTCTTCGTCATCGGCCCGATCTTGGTCTTCACCTTCAGCATCGGTGAGCTGAACTTGTTCGGGCGTTCGGTCGGTTGGTCGATCCTGCCGGCCGGCCGTTACGTACCGCTCGGCACCGGGCTGCGTCCGCATCTCGCGTCGATGGCGCTCCCGACCGTCACGATGGCCACCACAACCATCGCGATCTATCTGGTCTTGTTGCGGTCCGAGATGCTCCAACAGTTGAAGCCCGACCATGTGCTGCTGGCCCGATCAAAGGGCCTCTCGCCTCGGCGCATCGTGCGGGCCCACGCGTTGCGTCCGGCCGCACCGTCGGTGGTGGCCGCCATCGCGGCCCAGAGCGGTGCGCTGTTGAGTTCCACCGTGATCGTCGAGCACTTGTTCACGATTCCGGGTTTCGGGGACTACGTGCTCGTCGCCATCGGGCGGCGGGACGTGGTTGCGGTCGCCGGCGCGCTGTTCGTCATCGCCGCCATCCTGGCGGTGGTCAACTTGTTCGCCGACGCGTTGCTCCTCGTCATCGACCCTCGCATCACCTAGCCCGAACGATCAGCGGACGTCCCACAGGTGATGGATCGGGTCGTGCAGGAGATAGCGGGCGAAGCTGGCGATGGTGAAGGCGGCCCCGTCACTGCGAAAGCCGGTGCGGGCCCAGTCGTCGCCGGTGACGGTCTCGAATCGGGACGCGAGGAGATGGGCCTGCTCGGTCAGCTCGACCGCAACGACCGCAGGATCCGATGACGGATAGTCCTTATCGATCGCGGTGAGATCCTGATCCCAGTTCGGGTAGTGCGGCCCGTCCTCGCTCAACATGAGCCCGAGGCGGTAGTGGTAGAGCTCGAAGACGTCGCGAACGTGGCACGCATACTCGAGTGGCGACCAGTGATTCTCCTTGCGGGGGGTCGACAGATCGGGTCCCGCAAGAAGTTCGACCCACGCCGTTGCGTTCTCCCGGATCAGGGTCGGCGTGCGTTCGATGTCGAGTTCCGCGACGTCGACGCCGCACTCGGGACAGGGCCGTTCGAGCACCCAGGTCCAGTCGGGTCGATCAGGAACGAGCGAGCGAGGCGGGTCGGACGAAGTCATGCGCTTGGTTGTAGCCCACTCGCAGCGGCCAGGCGTCGGAGTATCGCGTCGGCGACCACGCGATCTTCCCCGGGTCGGTCGAGGGCCCCTTTGACGAGACCGACACGCTCATGGCGGACACCGGCTGCAGAGGCGATGGCGACGTGTGCCCGGTGTTCCCCCTTCTTCGGACGATCGCTGACCAAGGCGGCGGTGCAGGCGACGCCGAGCAGCTCGGGATGGTCGGGCGCGAGGAAGCGCGCTCGTTCGAGGCACGCAACCGCCATGGCCTCAGCCGTCAGCTGGGACACGGCGCCGTCGGGCGGCTCGCCGCCGAGGAGGTCGACCATTGCGGTGTGGGCGTAGGGGACGCGCACCTCGAGCAGCGTCCGCGACGCGCCCGGAACATCGAGCAGATCGGTGATTGCCGCGTTGCCGCCCCCGGCGACCGCAAGGACGATGAGCCAAGGGGTGCCGTGGATGGCCGCGACCAGATCGGTCTGGTTCACTCTCCGTGGGCCCACGGGATGTCGTCGGCATTGGGTGGCTCGCGACCCTCGAGGGCGGCGTTGAAGGAGGGGGAGCGCTTCTCGAGGAAGGCTCGGCCCCCTTCGATGGCGTCGGCGTGGAAGTCGGTGACAGCAGTCCTTGCCGCGATGTCCTCGAGCGAGTGGGCCCAGGTCTGTTCGGCTGCCAGGTAGATGCTGCGCTTGAGCATTCGCATGGCCATTTGCGGACCATCCGCCAGTTCTCGGGCCAGGTCGAGCGCGGCGGTCATCAGGTCCGGATCGTCGACGACTTCGTGGACCAACCCGAGCTGGTGCGCCGTCTCGCCGTCGACGATGCGCTTGCGCATCATGAAGTCCATGGCGCCGGCGACTCCGAGGTGTTGCACCAGGAGGTATTGGCCACCCTCGTCGGGCAGGAGACCGAAGCGCAAGGTGGCGCTGCCCATCTTGGCCGAGCGTGCCGCGACCCGGAAGTCGCAGGCCAACGCGAGCGAGAAGCCGGTTTGGATGGCGAACCCGTTGATGGCTGCGATCGTGAGCTTGTCCAGGTTTCGTATCGCGGTGTTGACTGCCTGGGAGATGACCCGCAAGCCGTTGTACGTACCGGTCGGTGTGTGATGGCCCCCGAAGATCGGTGCCATGGCGGCATTCGACCGATCGGGCTTGCGGCCGCTCAGGTCGTCGCCGGCCCAGAAGGCCGCTCCGGCGCCGGTGAAGACGACCACCCGGATGGTGTCGTCCATCTGGGCCTGGGTCAACGTCTCGACCAGGTCCCGCTTCATCGGGGCGTTGGATGCGTTGAGCGTCTCCGGTCGGTTGAAGGTGACGACGAGGATGCCGCTGTCTTCGAGTCGAGTATCGAATCCAGTTCGTGTGCCAAGGTGCATCGACCTGTTCTACTCGGCTCGCTACCCTCCTGTCATGGCCGATCTCGTCATGAGCGATCTTGGTACTGTCGATCTCGATCGGTACGCGACCGCCTGGCAGGAGGACGGTTTTGTCGTTGTCCCCCACCTGATTCCGGGGCCCGAGGTTTCGCCCGCCCTCGAACAGGTCCGCACGCTGACCCCCGGGCCGTATGAGCAAGCGTCGCCGAGCCGGAACACCACCGACAACGGGCCGGTCGACGGCCCGGCATTTCGCAAGGACCAGTTCGGGGGAACGACACTGTTCCCCTTCGCCGATGCGCCTGACCTCAACGCGTTGGTCCTGCATCCCCGTCTCATCGAGTTCGCCCGCAAGGCGCTGGGTACCGAGGACATCAGGCTCTACCAGGCCCGTGCGTGGTCGAAGTACTCCGGGACCGTGAACTACGAGCAGCCGCTTCATCGGGACATGAACCACTCCCTCGTTCCGATTCGCAGCGAACCGGGCTGGTGGCACCTCGAGACGTTCCTCTACCTGCACGCCCTCGACGAGACGAACGGCGCCACCAAGGTCGTCCCCATGGAGGTCTCCAATCGGGGCGCGTACGGCACCCGGCCCCTGACGCCCGAGGTCGCGCCCGAACTGTACGCAGCCGAGGTGTCGGCCTCGGGGCCGGCCGGTTCCCTCATGGCCTACCGCAGCGACGTCTGGCACCGTGGCGTCGATCTCCCGCCCGACGTCGAGCGTCACTTGCTGATCCTGGCGTTCCGGCCCGCAGGGGTCGAGTGGATCGGCTACGACCCGCTGCCGCCGCTGGTCATCAACGGGGACTTCCAGCGCTTCGCCGCCACCTGTAGCCCAGACCAGCTCGCGGTGCTCGGGATCCCGAGACCGGGCCATCCGTACTGGGCCGAGGCGCTGGTGGCAGCGTTCGCGGTGCAGTACCCGGCGCTCGACGTCACGCCGTGGCGTGACGCGGTGGGTCGAGAACCAACGGGTCGAGAACCAACGGGTCGACCTTGACCGGTCGGCTCACCCAGCGGCGCCGAGTTCCTCACCGATCACGGCCGCTGCTGCACCGACTCCGGATCGTTCGAGGCTCGCTCCTTGCGCGATCAGGCCGGCCTCCAGCGTGCCCAAGGTGCCGAGCAGCATGGGCGGGTTGAGGTGGCCCATGTGCCCGATGCGGAAACCCTGGCCCACCAAGCCGCCGACCGCCTGGCCAAGGGTGAGACCGGTTCTGGTCTCGCAGAGCGAACGGAGCGACTCGGCATCGGTCGTCGTGGTCCGTACCGTGGTCACCGTCTGGGCCCGTGCGCTCGGCTGGGCGACGTTGATGCGGAGATCGGTGGACACCGACCACGCATCGAGGGCGGCGTGCACGGCGCGAGCCAGCACGTCGTGGCGATGCCAGGCAGCTTCGAGACCCTCCTGGAAGAGGAGATCGAGCGCGGCCCGCATCGCGAACAGGTGCGGTACCGGGGGAGTGCCGGCGAAGCGGAAGTAGTGCGCCAGGCTCAGGTCGGCTCGGGGCCCCCAGTCCCAGTAGGCGCTGTGCAGATCGGAACGATGGTACGCATCCCAAGCCTTTGCGTTGGCCCAGACCAAGCCGACGCCGGGTGGCGCCATCAAGGCCTTCTGGGTCGCTCCGACGAGTACGTCGACCCCCCACGCGTCCATCTCGAAGCGGACGGCACCCAACGAGGCGATTGCATCGACCATGAAGAGGGCGGGATGGCCGGCGGCGTCGATGGCGGCCCGTATGGCGGGGATGTCGTTGACCACGGAGGTCCCGGTGTCGACCTGCACGACGAGCACAGCCTTGAACTCGTGGCCGGTGTCGGCTTGGAGGCGACTCTGAACGGCGGCGGGATCGACCGGATCGGACAAGGTGCCTGGCAGCACCTCCATCTCGACGCCCAGCATCGCGGCCATGGCGCCCCAACCGGTAGCGAAGTGACCGGACTCCAGCACCAGGACCTTGTCGCCTCGCGACAGCGTGTTGGTGATGGCCATCTCCCAGGCGCCGTGGCCGTTGGCAATGGCGATGAACGGGTTGCCTTCGGTACGAGCCACCAGCTTGAGATCGTTGAGGACCGAATGGGTCACGTCGACCAGTTCACCGGCATAGATGTTGACCATGGGCCGCTGCATGGCCGCCAGTACCTGGTCCGGCATGATCGAGGGTCCGGGAATGGCCACCATCGGGCGGCCCCATTGAAGTGTCACGTCCACAGCCTAGGCACCTGGCACCGTCTGCGAACGAGTGCAAGGATTGGTCATGACCAGTGACTACGTGATCGGCGTCGGCACCGTGGGCGCCGGATTGTGGATGAGCTACAACTCCGGCCAGAAGTGGCGCCACATCCAAAGAGGTCCTCATGCCGAGGGCAACACCCGAGCGTTGGCGGCCAGTCCCCATGGTGATCTCTGGGCGCTCTCTGATCGCGCGGGCTCTGATGGCGAAGGCCTGTGGCGCTCGACCGACAACGGTGGCAACTGGGAGCTGGTGAACTCCGACTTCACCACCGACCTCTGGTCGCTCGGATTCGATGCGACCGACGAACAGCGCCTCTTCGTCGGCACTCGTCCGGGGGTGTCGCGTTCGACCGACGGTGGTCAGACCTTCGACGTCCTCGAGACTTCGATCCCCGACGCGTGCGTCATCGGCGTACCCCGAACCACCAACGTCGTCGTCGACCCGGCGGACCCCCAGACGGTGTGGGCGTCGGTCGAGATCGGTGGCCTGCACCGGTCCTCCGACGGCGGCGACTCCTGGACCTTCCTGGGCGATCTCGGACCCACCGACTTCCACAACGACGTGCACGGCTTCACGATGCGTAGCGATGACGCCGGCACCGAGTTGTTGGTGTCGTCTCCCTTCGGACTGGCCCGTTCCTACGACCAGGGTCAGACGTGGGACTGGCACGGCTTCGAGCCGTTCCCCGGGGCCAAGCTTCCCCAGGCCTACAGCCGATGCGTACTCGCCCCTTGGGACGATGTCATCGTCGTGTGTGTGGGCGACTACATCCCTGGCGCGGTCGGCGCCCTGGAGATCAGTCGCGATGGCGGCCACACGTTCACCCGTGAACCCCTGCCGCACACGCCGAACTCGACCATGTACTGGCTCGCCACGCACCCCGATGTACCGGGCACCATCGTCGCCACGTCGGTCTTCGGTCAGGTCTACGTCTCCGACGACTATGCCGAGACGTGGAAGAAGCTGGACCGCGAGTTCGGCGAGATCCGGGCGGTGGCGCTCAGTCCTGCCTGACCGATCCCAGACTTAGGGGATGCGCGGATAGGTCAGGTGTTGGGGCTCCATCGGTTGCGGTAGTCGATGAGTCGTCCGG
>JAQCHM010000177.1 GCA_027730885.1 Actinomycetota bacterium
CAGAGGTCTCGGGGTTCGCTCCGAGCGCTGGCGCAACGACGAGCAGGAGCCTCTGACCGGACGTTTGCTCGAGCTGGCCCGATCGCGGCCGCTCCTCCTGGCCGCGGCCGAGCCGCCGGCGTCCGCCATGTCACCGAACGACATCCGGAGCTTCCCGGTGAGAGTTCTCAGCAGGAATGACCACCGCATGTTGCTGGCGCCGGACGGTCGACAACGCCTTCCGCTGCGACGGATCAGCCCTGCCGATATCGCCGTGATCGCCGCGGCCCTCGCCCGAGCTCGATGAGCAGGCGTTCAGCGGGCGCGGCGCCTCAGATCTGTTCGGGCCCTCAGATCTGTTCGGGCCTCAGCGTCGGGAACAGGACGACGTCGCGAATGCTCGGCACGTCGGCCAACAGCATGACCAGTCGGTCGATGCCGATGCCGAGTCCTCCCGTCGGGGGCAGTCCATACTCCATGGCCCGCAGGTAGTCCTCGTCGACGACCATCGCCTCGTCGTCGCCGGCATCGCGCTGCGCGACTTGATCTTCCATCCGTGCCCGCTGTTCGACCGGATCGATCAGCTCACTGAATGCGTTGCAGAGTTCGCGCCCGGCAACGATCGCTTCGAACCGTTCGGTGTAGCCGGGCTTGTCGCGATGGTCACGGGACAACGGCGAGACCTCCTTCGGGTAGTCGGTGACGAACACCGGACCCCAGAGGGCGGACTCGGTCGTCTTCTCGTAGATCTCGAGAATGAGCTTCCCCGGCCCATAGCTCGGCTTCACAGGGATGCCGAAGCCCTCGGCGAGGGACCGGAGCTCATCGATCGGCGTGCTGAGATCGATGGAGATCCCAGCGTGTTCGGCGATGAGCTCCTCCATCGTCGCCCGCCGCCACGGCGCCGCGAGCTCGATGTCTCGGCCGCCGTACTGGAGGCTGGTGGTACCGTGCAGTTCGAGCGCGAGGAAAGTGACGAGGTTCTCGACCAGTTCCATCATGTCGGAGTAGTCGGCGTAGGCCTGGTAGAGCTCGAGCATGGTGAACTCGGGATTGTGCCGAGGGCTGATGCCCTCGTTGCGGAAAACCCGCCCGATCTCGAAGACCCGTTCGAGACCTGCGACCGTCAATCGTTTGAGATACAGCTCGGGCGCGATGCGGAGGAACAATTCCTGGTCGAGCGCATTGTGGTGGGTCGTGAACGGTCGCGCAGCGGCTCCGCCGGGTATCGGGTGGAAGATCGGCGTCTCGACCTCCATGAAGTTGCGGTCCTCGAGCCAACGACGCATGAGGCTGATGACACGCGACCGGAGAATGAACACTTCCCGGCTCTCAGGTGTGACCCAGAGGTCGACATATCGCTGTCGGAACCGCGTGTCGGGATCGGAGATCCCGTGCCACTTGTCCGGGAACGAACGCCGGGTCGGAGCGAGCAGGGTCCATTCCTGCACCTTGACCGACAGCTCGCCCTTCCGGGTGGTCATGACCTCGCCGGTCACACCGATCCAGTCGCCGAGGTTCAGGTCACAGAAGGCGGTGAAACGAGGGGTCTCCTTCGATGGAGCAAAGAGCTGGATACGGCCGGCCGAATCTTGTAAGGTCCCGAACGCCAACTTCCCCTGCACTCGACGAAGCATGAGGCGTCCGGCAATGGTCGCCTGCCGGCCCGTCTCGGTACCTTCGGCCAGCTCCCCGAATTCCTCGCGCAGCAAGCCGCTGTCGGTGGTCGGCTCAAACGTGTACGGAGGCTGGGTGTACGGAGGCTGGGGCGTGGATTCGGTAGCGTCAGGGCTGGGCATCGTGGGTCTTCCGGCAGTGCTCGGCCGCAGCGACGAACGCCCGACCGTCGGGTCCCATCTGACGGCCGAGAATGCGCTCGATGACCACGACGGCTTTGGTGGTCTCGGGAACCATTCCACTCCATCGCAGGTACCCAGCGAGCACGCCGGCCAGCCGATCGCCGAGCTCCTCGCCGTGCAGCAGCAGCGTGGCACCGCTCTGGAGGAGCCGTCGCAGCTCCGGGTAGATGGTGGTGAGCGCTGCGTTGCGATCGACCGTCGGCGCGAGCGGCCAGTGCTTCCACGAGACGCCGAGTTCGTCGTAGTTGTGCAGGTTGTGATTCGACGGGATCAACGAGATGACGAAGTCGAACTGGTTCTCGCGGATCCAGATGATTTCCTCCTGCCGTCGCACCTTCCGGTGGTTGGCCCCATACCCGCCCGGCCGCTCGCACACGGCGAGCTGTCCATCGATGATCCAATTGAAGTGTCGAGGTTTGATCCCCTGCGCCCACTTACCCTTGGCCATACGTGCCGGATCCTCTCTCACATGTGCGCCCGAAGACAGCGATGCTACCGAGTCTCGACCAATCGGAGCACGCCGTCCGAGCGGGTGACCGTCCGGCCTCCCGAGAGTTCGCAGGCACGAGCATCATGGCGGACCACCGCCATGACACGATCGAGCTCGGCCGACGAAGGTGGATGGCCCTCGGCATCGGTGAGCCACCGGCGCAACGCCGCGCGGGCCAACAATGGGGGAGCCGCCGCCAGCTCCCTGGTATCGCTTGGGTCGTATCCCGCGGCCAGACCGTTGATCCCGTCGTCGAGGCTGCGCAGATGTCGCGACGTTCGGTTCAGGATCGGAACCACATCGCGGCCGCTGACATCGGCCAGCAGTGGCAACACCTCGTGTCGGATCCGATTCCGGACGAATCGGGGGTCGTCGTTTGTCGGGTCGCGAACGACGTCCGCACCGACCGAAACACAGAGCGCCTCGGTCTCCAAGCGACGCAGCCCCAACAGGGGGTGTGTCGGACCGGGGATCATCGCGGCCAGCCCGGCGGCTCCCGCGCCACGCAGCAGGTTGATCAGCAGGGTCTCCGCCTGGTCGTCGGCCGTGTGACCCGTCAACGCGTCAGGCCCCAACAACCGGAGGCGCTCCCCCCTCGCACGCGCTTCCTGGTTCGGGCCAGGCGGGAGGTCGGCCCGCAGCCCGACGAATCGAGCGCCGAATCGCTCCGCTGTCGTCCGTACCACGTCGGCTTCCCTCGCCGACCCAGGTCGCAAGCCGTGATCGACGTGGGCCGCGGTCACGTCGAGCTCTGCGGCGCACGCGAGCACGAGCAAGGCCGTCGAGTCCGCTCCGCCGGACACCGCGCACGTGACTGCGGTTCCCGCCGGCGGGAAAGTGCAGCGGGCCAGCAACGTCGCGACGTCCGGCTCTTCCACTTCAGACCCTTCGACCTCGCGCCCTCCCACCTCAAACACTGGTCGAGGCGTTCACCCGACCGATCCAGAGCTCGGGGTTTCGGATCTCGTCGATCGTCGGCAGGTTCTCTGCTCGCTTCCACACCTGGTCGAACAGCTCTCGGCCGCCTGCGCCCTCGACCGCGGCGATGAACGCTTCACCCTCGGCGTACTGGGCCAGCTTGGCTTCGAAGCCGAGCAGTTTCTGGAAGAGCCTCGCCGGTCCCGAAGCGTTGGCCCGTCGCTCGGAGAGCACCCGGGCGAAGCGAGGCTGCGACGGGATCAGGTCCCGCCCGGCACGATCCATCGTGACATCACCGTGGCCCTCGAGGAGGCTCATCAGTCCCGTGACCTGATCGAGCACCATTTTCTGCTCGGGTGACGCAAGCAGCCGAGCAATACCGCCATCGAGGGCTCCCTCGGCATCAGGGTCGGCCCGCCGAGCACGACGTTCGTCGACGGCGGCCCGAATGGTCGCGAAGACCCGCTCGGGGTCCGGGTCCACACTGTCGATCAGACCGTCGACCAGCGACAAGAAGTACGGGCGGAGCCATGGGACGCCGGTGAACTGCGCTCGGTGGGTGCATTCGTGGATGGCAATCCACAGTCGAAACTGGCTGGGTTCGAACCCGTAGCGACGCTCCAGCCCCAACACGTTGGGGGCCACATAGTAGACCCAGTCCTGGTCCTCGGGCCGTTCGTCCTCGATGATCAGCAGGTCGTACTGCCCGATCACACGGGTGGACATCCAACCGAGCAGCGCTCCCATTTCGATCCCGGCAAGGCGTGGCCCGATCGAACCGGCCAAGGGTTCCGTCAGCCGGGCGAACCGACCGGTACCGACTTCGGAATCGTCGTCCGACAACTTGTCCAGCAGCGGGCGCAGGAGCCGATCGAAGCTGGAGAGATTGGCGTCGACCCAGCCCCGCCGATCGGTAACCTTGCTGCGGGCCGGACCCTCGAGGGACACCAGCCTCGTCTCGGCCGCTACCAGCTCTTCCGCCTGCGCGGTGAGCGTCTGGAGCTCTCGATCGAGCCCGGGGACCAAGTAGCTGCTGTCCGTGCCACCTCGGTCGAACGTACTCCGACTGGAAACCTTGCCGGCGACCACACGAGCGAGGTCCCAGTCGACGGAGGCGCTCACGCTAGTTCTTCTTCGGATACCTCGGGTTCTCCACCTTGGCGAAGTAACCGATGACTAGTGAGATCACGAGAAGCACAGCGCCGATGGTCAGGAAGAAACCGATCCACCAATGCCAGATGACAGCCAACATGAGCGAGAGTGTAGAGGTCTTTGCCCGCGCACGGGCCATCGTCGGCTCAGTCCGAATCGGCGCGGACCTGCTGGCGGGCCACTTCGAGGAAGATCCGCTCCTTCAGCCCGGCCGGCAGCACCGTCTGGCAGCGCTGCTGCACCACCGTACGCAGCTCGATGTGGAACTCATAAGCAGAGAAGCACGGAGCACAGCGGTCCAGGTGCATCTGGATCACAAGCCGGAGTTCGTCGGTCAGGGCTCCGTCGAGGAAAGTGAACAACGCGGCCACCGCTTCGGCGCAATCGCCGACCGAGGGGGGCGAGGAAGTCGCTCGAGTCGGCCCCAACGACCCGGACCCGACAGTTGGCCGGCCCGGCACGGATCCTTTTGAGTCGTTGCTGTTCATGCGCTGGCTCACCGCTCGGTTCCCGCGGGCTCGGGACTGGTTTGATCTGGACGGATTTGGCGCTCGACCAGGCCCCTGGCCGACGCGAACTCGTACAACTCTTTCTGCAACGCTTTTCTTCCACGATGCAACCGGCTCATCACGGTTCCAATTGGGATGTCGAGGATCTCGGCGATCTCCTTATAGGCGAACCCCTCGACATCGGCCAGCAGTACGGCCACCCGGTACGCCTCGGGAAGGGCCTCAACTGCCGCGACCACTTCCCCCTCACCGAAGAGACCCATCAGTTCGTCCTCGGCGCTGCGGCCGAGAGCGCCCGGATCATGCAACTTGCGGTACAGATAGAAGTCCTCGACATCGTCGAATTCGGTTTCCTCGACCCGCCGCTTCTTGGAGCGATACCGATTGATGTGGGCGTTGGTCAGAATCCGGAACAGCCAGGCCCGCAGGTTGGTGCCCTCGCTGAAGGACTCGTAGCCCCGGTAGGCGCGAAGGTAAGCCTCCTGCACCAGATCCTCGGCATCAGCGGTGTTGCGGGTCAGTCGGAGCGCGGTGGAGAACAGCGACTGCATGTACGGCTCGGTGTCTTCGGTGAACCTCGCTCGATCAGCCACCCGCTGAGCCTACAAAGCCACGGAACGAGACGACGCCCGACAAGTGGCCAGCGCCCTTGGAGACGTACGCACGAGCCCGGAACGAGATTTGAACTCGTGACCTACGCTTTACGAGAGCGTCGCTCTACCAACTGAGCTATCCGGGCAGACAGACAACTCTAGCGACCAATCACGGAACATCGAACCGAGGTCATTCGCCAAGGGTCAGCAGGAGCGCCTGGAGCAACAGCAGCTCGTTCGGGTTCCGTACGAGAGATTTGGCCGACCTCTGAATGGCGACCAATGCGGTCTCGTCCCGAGCGCTCGGTCCTTCGAGCAGCCGATCGCGATAGACGCGAGCCATGGTCGCGAGACCGAACCGCAGCTCGTCGACGCGGAGCCGTCGGACTTCGCGCTTGTGACGAGCCACGAGTTGCGGACGCCCGGCTCCACGCTCGCCGGTCTGCTCGACCCGGGCGTCCAACGCGTCGGTCTCGGTCTGCTGGCGGGCCACGAGAGGCTCCTGGGCCGCATCCATCGCGTCGCGCACCTGGGCTACCAGTTCCCACACGGTCACCCCGCGACCATCGAGGCGGTCGGGGATGGCCTGCCAGAGAGCGGCTCTGGCGGCAAGTGCATCGTCGCCGGCGAGCAGCACGGCCCGATCGAGATCTCCACCACACGCGGCGGCCGCCGCCTTGGCCCGTCCCGGCGAGATCCCACGTGCCACCAATGCGGCCTCGAGCACTTGTCGTGCGATCGGCCCGAACTCGATGGTCACGCAACGCGAGGCGATGGTAGCGATCTCGGGAGGGACGCTCTCGGCAAGGAGCACGAACACCATCGAAGGCGGCGGCTCCTCGATCAACTTCAACAGCTTGCCGATGGCGGCCTCCACGATGACATCGACGCCGTGGACCACGATGACCTTGCGCGGTCCTTCGACAGGCGAGGTCTGTCCGGCCCGGATGATGTCAACCGCTTCGTCGACTCGCAGGGCCGCACCTTCAGGCTCGATCACCACCAGATCCGGGTGACGCCCCGACCGTGCCAGTCGTCGGGCCCGCGCTGCGCCCTCTCCGGCGAGATGGGACGACAACACCAGGGAAGCGAAGCCGAACGCCGCGGCCACCGTGCCGCTTCCCGGCTGGCCCAGAAGCAGATAAGCGTGGACCGGTGAGGCCGCGGCCAGTTCCAGTCTCTTGGCCGCGTCGGCCTGCCCGATGAGATCGGCCCAGGGGTCAGGTCGGTCGGAAGGGTCGAGAACGATCAGCGCTGCGTCACTCACTGGAGGTCACTCACTGGACATCACCGAAGAGATCGGCCACCGCAGACCACACCTGGTCTGCAACCTCTTCGACGGAGCCGGTGGCGGCGATGCGGTGCCAACGACTCGAGCGATCGGTCTCGGCCAGCAGATCGAAGGTCGCAGCGACCCGATCATGGAAGCCGGCGGCCTCGCGCTCGAGTCGGTCCAGGCGACGACCGAGACGATCGTGACCCATCACCCG
>JAQCHM010000178.1 GCA_027730885.1 Actinomycetota bacterium
GGGCAGTGCCACTCGTGGGAGACGAGGGTGCCGAAACCCGAAGCAGTGATGAACGCCGTGCGAAGCTCGGGGCCGCCGAAGCAGATGTTGGTGACCATCGGGTCGCCTGGAACCGGGAGCAGCGCGCGTATCGAACCGTCGGGGGCGAACGCTGTGATGGCACCCATCCCCAACGTCGCGACGCAGACATTGCCTTCGCTGTCTACCGCGAGGGAGTCACACCGGCCGTCGTTCGGCAGAATGCCCAGCAGCTTCGAGGGCGTCGCCGCCGACGAGGCCAAGGCCGTGCCCTGGTCCGCGATGACCCCGGGGGAGTCCAGGTCCCAGTACCGGACGCGGCCGGTCATGGTCTCGGCGAAGTACAAACGGTCCTCGTCGGGCGACAGTCCGACCCCGTTGGGAGTCAAAAGCGGGCGGGCAACCGTGACGATCGAGGAACCGTCGGTCTTCGCGTAGTAGATGGCGCCCCGATCGAAGTCGCCCTCGCGGCCCTTGCCAAGGTCGGTGAAGTAAAAGCCCCCGTTGCGGTCGAAGACGATGTCGTTCGGCCCCTTGAGCGGCCAACCGTCGGCCTCGGTGTACAGGGTCGTCGCGATGCCGCTGGCCAGATCGACCCGCTGGATCGAGCCGCCGACGTAGTCGTCGGGTTGAACGCCCGGCAGCAACATGCCGTTGACGTGTCGCCAGGCAAAACCGCCGTTGTTGCAGATGTAGACCGCGCCATCGGACCCGAGCGCTGCGCCGTTCGGGCCGCCGCCACACTCGGCGACGACGGAAACCGTGCCATCGGGATCGACTCGGGTCAGGGTTCGTCGTTCGATCTCGACCAGGAGGATCGAGCCGTCAGGTAGAGCGATCGGGCCTTCGGGAAACCGCAGACCGGTGGCGAGAACACGCATGGTTCCGACCGGCCGTTCAGTCGAGCCAGGACGCCGGAGCGCCCTTCTGCGGCGAGTTGAACCGACTGGCGAACGAAGGCGTGTCGAAACGTTCGTCCTTCACCCCGGCGAACCCGAAGAGATACTGGCCGACGCGGCGCATCTGCATCTCCTCGGCGCCCTCGGTGATCCGGTAGCGCCGATGGTGACGGTAGATGTGCTCGAACGGCATATGGCGGCTATATCCGATCCCGCCGTGGACCTGGATGGCACGGTCGGCCGCCTCACCCACCAGGCGATTGGCCCGGTAGTTGCACATGGCGACCTTGTCGGAAATCTCCATGTGGTCGATGCCTTGATCGAGTTGCCAAGCCGTCTTGCGAATGAGCTCCCGCAGCATGGCCGCCTCGGTGTGCAGTTCGATGAGTGGCCATTGAATCGCTTGGTTCGCGGCGAGCGCCTTGCCCCGCATCATGCGTTCCCGGGAGTACTTCACCGCTTCGTTGATGCAGTACTGCGCAGCGCCGAGGCTGGAGGCCGCTTGTCGGATGCGATTCTCGTGGACGAACAGCTGAGCTGTCGCCAGACCCTTGCCCTCGTTGCCCAGAATGTCGGCGTTCGAGACACGCACGTCGGTCAGCGAGACCTCGGCGTGGTCGGTCGGCATGTTGTAGGTCCACCACATGAACTCGACACAAAAGCCCGGCGTCTCGACGGGCACGATGAAACAGGTGATCCCCTCGACCTCGCCCGGCTTCCCGGAAGTGCGGGCGAAGATGTAGTCGTGGGTCGCGGCGTGCATGCCGGTGTTCCAACGCTTGGCGCCGTTGATGACCCACTCGTCGCCGTCCCGATAGGCATTGGTCTCCATGCGGGTGGCGTCGGTGCCCACCATCGGCTCGGTCAGCCCGAAACCGATCCGAGCATTGCCGGCGAGCATGAGCGGAATCCAGTACTCCTGCTGCTCGGGGGTGCCGTACCTCTCCATCATGAGCACGGTCGGGAAGTTACCGACGATCGAGTTCTCGTTCTGGAGGTCGTTGTGCAAGCCGAGTCCCTTCGCGGCCAGGTGCTCACGGATGATGGCCATCCCGAGGTTCGAGCCGTCCGTGCCGCCGAACCGCTCGGGCAGGTGATACCGCAGGAAGCCCGCAGCGTCGGCCCGTCGACGCATCTCCTTCAACAGTGCCTCCCACTCGGCGTTCGGCCACCCGTCGCGGTCCCAATCGGTACGAGAGGTCTCCCGCCGGTGATCGAAGAACCTGATGTTGTCGTTCTCGCGCTCCAACGGCTTGATCTCGTCAATGATGAACTGGTCGAGCTGATCGAGCAGGTCTTGGATGTCCTGGGGGATGTTGAAGTCCATGGCCGGACCCTAGCGCTCGAGCGATGGTGGCCCCAGTTCGTGAGGGGTGAATCGGCTCTCCACCAGCCCGCCCTGCGGTGATACCAAGAGGACATGATTCGCTCGTTCTCCAGAGGCCGACGCGTCCTCGCAGGCCTCCTCGTCGTCGCATCCACGCTCGTCGGCCTCGGCCATGGGCCGGATGGTGCCGCAGCGAGCGAGCCCGGTGCACCGTACACCGACACCGGTTGCGAGGGCTACAGCGACAGCGTCGCCCGCCTCTACGTCGCCGGCCTCGGACGAGCGGCGGAGGAAGCAGGCTTCACGTACTGGATGAACGAGTACACCTCGGGGCGGTGGACCTTCCCGCGAATGGCGGAGTTCTTCACCAAGAGCGACGGATTCACGGCCACCTACGGCAGCGTCAGCGACCGCGGATTCGTCGAGCAGCTCTACCGGAACGTCCTGGGGAGAGAGGGTGATCCTGACGGCATCAACTTCTGGAGCACGATGGTCGCAATGGGCAGTCCGCGCTCGACGCTCCTGATGCGCTTCGCCGAGTCCCCGGAGAACGTGCTGCGGTCCGGCACGAGACCGCCGACCCGCGGCTACTACAACCAGGGGCTCTCCTCGAGCTGGAGTTGTGCCGCCGTTCCCGACCTCGACATCGGACTCCATATCAGCGAGGCCCCATTTTCGGTCCCCGCGTACTCCCGAACCGCGACGGGCATCGCTCACACCGCATCAGTCGCGCTGAATCTCAGCAAGGCGCAGTCCGTTCCCGCCTTCGTCGGTTTTCCCGACCCGCGCGGATCGCGTGGCCTCTCGGGCACCGTGGGCTCGGAGTTCGTTTTCATCACCATCACGAGCGCCGAGACACTCGCCGGCAGTCGCCGGGCGATTGGTTCCATCGGTCCGTGCAACGACCCTGACCCCACGAGGACCCGGTACTGCAACCGGATCCTGGAAATCGAGGTCGGCGCCGCGGGAGACGTGACGTGAGGCCGTCAGATCTCCGGAATCATCCACCAAGACTTCCATGAAACACGCACCATCGCCCTTCAGGTGAGCGCGGTGTCCCAGCTCACCGACGGCAGACGCGTGACGGGCACGATCGGCGATGAAGTCGTCGATCTACAGATCAGTGCGGCGAGTGGTGGTCCACATTCAGGGCGAACTGTCCAAGGAAACGGACCGTCCGAGGCCGCGGCGATCGTCATGTTACTCTGGGCCAACGGAGTTCTGCAGTAGTCAGCCGGTCGCCGCGGTCGCATTGCGCGTCGCGACCTCTAGCCTGCGGCTTAGCCCACTACCCGCGAGTGTTCGTCGGTCCGCGACAAAGCGGTCGCGGCGTGAAAGGCTCTAGCTCCTGTGGATCGTGTCGAACGCCATGACGTCATCAACGCTGTAGCGCTGGCCACCGCGCTCCTTGCCATGGCGCTCGCCCTGGTTTGGGGTGCGAGCGCACTCTTCAGGACCCTGGGCGGCACGGTTGACTCCTCGAGGAACCCGGATGAGTCCACGACCTCCGTGGCCGAGGCCGGCGACCCGGGTACCGGCACCACGGCCGTAGGCACCGAAACGACCCCGACGACCGTGGCCGTCCCCCATCTGCCCGACCAGGTCATCGTCCGGGTCGGTAACGGGGCTAGCCGCAATGGCATCGCGACGGTTGGCACCAACCTCGTCAGCGGTGCGGGTTACGCCATCCTCGGTCCGAAGAACGCCCCCGCGACGAGCCAGAGCATCGTCTACTACCTCGAGGGCTATCAGGCTGATGCGGTCGAAGTCGCTCGCCTCCTGAGCATCCCGGCTACCCAGATCGCGCCCATGCCGACGGACCCCGTTATCCAGGTGGCCGAGGCGCACCTGCTCGCCATCATCGGCGCCGACACGACCATCGGTTGAACCGGCAGCGACTCGACGACGCGGTCGGGCGAGTTCAGTGCCATCGGGCAAGGTCAGTCCGGGGTGATGTCGAGCGGTTCTTCGGGCAGCCCTTCTCCGGCGAGATGGGCGATCAGCTCCTGGAACCGGGGAGGCAGAAAGCGCTCGGTCGAGGCAAGCACCTCCTCGACGGTCCACCATCGCGCGCCCTTGAAGGCCATCGCCTCGAAGAACTCGAGACCTTGCGGCGGCAGGATCTCGGTCTGATCGGTCTTGGCGATGTGGATGAACTCGTCCTGGTCGAAGAACATCCCGGCGAACGTGAACTGAACGTGCTGGGTGGCGATCACCGGGCCGACCAAGACCTCGGCGAAGCCACCTTCCTCCCACAGTTCTCTGGCGGCGCAATGGGCCGATGACTCGCCCGGATCCATGCCACCGCCTGGAATCTCCCACCACGGCTCGCCTGAAGGGTTCCCCGGGTCACCCGAGCGGATGAGGAAGATCCGACCGGAAGGATCGAACAAGACGACACGTGAGGCTTTGCGAGGCACCGTCGGACTCTAGCGAGGGACTTCGGCCCGAACCGCGAACTCGCACTCCGACGACATCCCTGCCACCATTCCCCGGTGACCGAACGTACGGAGACCCGCCCGCTCGCGCTCGACCGTTCAAGCGGCATCACCTCACCATCCCCGTACCTACGTTTCACCGCCGAGGAGTGGGGTCGGCTGCGGGCTGCCACTCCGCTCACGTTGACCGAGGCCGACCTCGAGCGGCTGCGCGGCATCAACGTCGCCCTCAGCCTTCGCGACGTCGCTGAGATCATGCTGCCCCTGTCCCGCCTGCTCAACCTCTACGTCGGCGCCAGCCAGGAGCTCTATCGGGCGTCGGACACCTTCCTCGGCAAGCTGCCGGGCAAGGTGCCGTTCATCATCGGCGTAGCGGGATCGGTGGCGGTCGGCAAGTCGACGACCGCTCGTGTGCTCCAGACATTGCTCGACCGCTGGCCCGACCATCCCAAGGTGGACCTCATCACCACCGACGGATTCCTCTACTCCAACGCGGTGTTGAACGAGCGCAAGATCATGCACCGCAAGGGCTTCCCCGAGAGCTACGACCGTCGTCGGCTGCTGCAGTTCCTGACGGACATCAAGTCCGGCACCGACGAGGTCGCCGCTCCGGTGTACAGCCACCTCGTCTACGACATCACCGACGAGGTCAACGTCGTCCGCCAGCCCGACATCGTCATCGTCGAGGGACTCAACGTCCTCCAGACCGGCGTCGCCGACGACGCTAATCCCATCTTCGTGTCGGACTTCTTCGACTTCTCCATCTACGTCGATGCCGACCTGGACGACATCCGCCAGTGGTACATCGAGCGCTTCTTCACCCTGCGGGAGACCGCGTTCCGTAACCCCGACTCGTACTTCCACCGCTACGCCGCTCTGACCGACGCGGAAGCATTGGAGACGGCGTCGACGATCTGGGAGTCGATCAACGAGAAGAACCTCACGGAGAACATCCTCCCGACGCGGCAACGCGCCGACTTGATCCTCCACAAGGGCACCGACCACCAGGTCACCGAAGTCCTGCTCCGCCGGCTCTGACGGCTACGGATGGTGGCCCTGGGCCGTCGGGACCGCCCCGGCAGCAGAACGGCCCATTCACTTCTCCACCCTCCGAACTATTGCCACGGGTAGTGGGCTTGGTGTGCACTGATGGTGCGGGTACCGGGAACAGGGCCTGGCAGGAAGAACCTCTGGCGGGCGGAGGTCCTGCCATCGGGTCTCTTGTTCTCGCATCAAGAGGGTGGCTTCCTCCGGGAGGCCACCCTCTTACTCTTCACCGGCTGTTCACTCCCTAAGCTGCTCCGATGCCAGGGATTCTGTCGAGCTCCAACCGAACGGCGCTCGTCGGCGGCCTCGATGGCTCTGTGTTCGACGTCGTCGTCATCGGTGGCGGTGTAACCGGCTGCGGTGTTGCCCTCGACGCGGCGCAACGTGGCCTCTCGGTGCTGCTTGTCGAAGCCACCGACCTGGCGGCAGGCACATCGAGCAAGTCCACGAAGCTCATTCACGGAGGGTTGCGCTACCTCGAACAGCGCGATTTCCCGCTGGTCCGCGAAGCCCTCACCGAGCGCGGCCGCATGGTGGCCACGCTCTGCCCCCATCTGGTCCGCCCGTTGCCGTTCCTGTTCCCGTTGGCCAAAGGCGTGATCGAGCGTGGGTACGTCGGCGCGGGAGTCGCGCTGTACGACGGCCTCGCGGTGACAGGTGGCGACAAGCTCCCTCGTCACACGCATCTCGGTCGGCGTGCCGCTATCGAGCGTTTTCCATCGTTGCGAGCCGACATGCTGACCGGCGCCGTGCAGTACTGGGATGCCCAGGTCGACGACGCCCGGCACACGCTCATGGTCGCCCGATCGGCCGCCGCTCTCGGTGCGGAGATCCTGACCGGGGCGCGGGTGACCGGGTTGCACCGGTCGGGCGCCGGCGCCGTCACCGGCGCGAGGATCGACGTGACGACCGATGGCGTGACCGTCGCCGCCGACGTCTCGAGCCGTGTGATCATGAACGCAACCGGCGCCTGGTCCGGGCTGACCGAACACATGGCGGGGGACACCAGCCTGGCCGTGGCCGCGTCCAAGGGCGTCCACCTGGTGGTTCCGGCGCACCGGATCGCCGGCAGCGTTGCCCTCATCACCAAGACATCGACCAGCGTCCTCTTCGTCATTCCCTTCGGCCACAACTGGTTGATCGGCACGACCGACACCCCGTATTCGGGTGACGTCGACGACCCACAGGCCGACAGTGGCGACGTCGATTACCTCCTCGCCCAGGCCAACCGCTGGCTGACCGCTGGCTTG
>JAQCHM010000179.1 GCA_027730885.1 Actinomycetota bacterium
CGTGCCGAGCGTACGCGGGGCCTCGGTGGCGAGCGCAGCCGCGAAGCTGGCCCGACGAGCCGGGATGAGGGCCCGATGGTCAGCCCCCGAGCGGAGCGCAGCCACGATCTCGGCTCGGTCGAGATGGAACACGTCGTCAACCTGATCGAGCAGGCCGTCACGCACCAACGCCTCGGCCAACTGCAGCACGAACCGACGGATGTTGGCCACGCCGCTCTGATCGATCCAGAACGCGTGATCCTCGGTGAGGGGCAGATTGTGACGGCCGGCCTCGTAGAAGCGGTCGAACCGGGCCAGGACGTCGGGCCGGTCGGCCAGCGTTGCCCGAGCCGTTGCCAAGAGTGATGCTCGACGCTCGGCCGCACGTACGAAAGCCACGGCGGGAGCGTGTTCATCCGTCAGCCGCAGGTAGCCCCGCAGCGAGTCGAGCGGGATGCCGGGGTCCTCACGCCAGGTCACGTCGGCGATGTCATAGACCGCGTCGCTCCGCCAACCGTACTCGTCGAGGAAATCGGAGAACGCCGCGGCGAAGCCCGCGACGTTCTCGGTCCGGTTGGGCAACGCCAGCTGGGCGAGCACATCGGCGTTGCCCGATTCGAACAACTGCTGCAGCTCGCTCGAGCCCACCACGAAACGACTCAGCGCCCAGAGGGCCTCGCTTGCTCGGACCGTCTGGGTCTCGAAACCCTGCAGGACTTGGTACCCCTCGGTCGGATCGTCGGGCCCGATGACGTCGGTGTAGTAATCGACGAACCGGGCCCCTGCGACCACGCTGAAGTTGATCCTCCCGTGGATCGTCCACTGGTGAACCATGTGCCGGCGCTGCGCCTCGAGCTCGTCGGCCAGGGCCTCGTTCGACAGCGATCGGTAGTCGGCCTGGCGCCCGGCTCGCACCGAAGCGATCAGCTCCGGCTTCCACACGTCCTCCCACAGCGGGCCCACCTCGTCGAGCCGGTCGGGCAACGAGGCGTAACGCTCCGCTCGACGAGCCAGCTCATCGGGGTCGGTTGGGGGGCGCAGCGACGAGAACAGGTAGTGGTTGATCGACCGAGTCGACATGTCGAGCGGCGCGCCGTACTCACGATGGGCTTCGGTGAAACCGATCGCCATCGTGTCGGTGATCAGGTCGACGGCCAGCGGCGTGATCGGGCGCGGCGCGTGCATGCGATCCTGGGCCCAGAATCCGTCGAGGTCGGTCGGCCAGCTGATCGCCGGCCGATCATCGTTCACGTGGGTGGTGACAGAATCATCCATGAAGCGGACCCTAATCGGCGCATCCGCTACCTTGCTTCCAATGGCCCCGCCTCCCATGACCCCGAGCCCATTACCCCGTCTCCCATGACCCCCGGACTGCGACATCTCGTCGACATCCTGACGTTGGAGCCAGACGACACACCCGACACCTACGTCGGGGCGCCCTCGTCCGCCGACGGCGTCGATGCCACGTTCGGCGGACACTTCCTCGGCCAGGCGGTCGCCGCCGCCTGTGCCACCGTCGAACCTGAGCGACGGATCCACTCGCTGCACGCCTACTTCCTGCGCGGCGGACGCCCAGGCCAGCCGTTCCGGCTCGAGGTCGAACGGGTCCGAGATGGCCGATCGTTCTGCACTCGCCGGGTCCGGACCTCACAGGGCGAGCAAGGATCGGGCGTGCTCTTCGACCTTACCGCCTCGTTCGCGGTTCCCGAGGGCGGGCCACAGATGACCAGCCCTCTGCCCATCGATTTCCACTCGCTCCCGTCGCCCGACTCGTTACCCACCTACGGCCAGCTCATGCGTTCGCTCGATCCGCTGCCCCTGCCGGCCGAGTGGGCGCTGCGGGACTACGGCCTCGACATTCGCACGGTCGACGCACCCTGGTCTCGCCCCCCGGGTTCGACTTCATCCGACGGCGGCATCCGCCTCTGGGTTCGAGCCGACAGAACGCAGCCCGACAAACCCGGGCTGCCGGAGGATCCGGCGCTTCATGCCTCGATCCTTGCGTATCAGAGCGATGAGTCCCTGGCCGACAATGTCGCGATCCCGTGGGGTCTCACGTGGGGAAACGAGGACGTTGTCTTCGTGTCGCTCGATCACGCCATCTGGTTCCACCGTCCGATCGATCTGAACGAGTGGTTGTTCATCGACCAGCGCCCCGTCACCGTCGGTCACGGTCGAGGCTTGGCGACGGCGACGGTGTGGGACCCTTCCGGCCGACACGTCTGCACGTTCACCCAGGAGGCGCTGCTTCGCATCGACGATCGTTACCTCCGGGCGGGAGACGATGCCTGACACCGGCCGGGCTGATTCTGGTGTGCGATGCATGCTGATGCGAGGCGGCTCGTCGAAGGGCGCTTACTTCCTGGCCGAGGACTTACCGAGCGACGCCGTGGCACGAGACGACCTGCTGTTGCGCATCGTCGGTTCGCCCGGTCCCCGTCAGATCGACGGCATCGGCGGAGCCCATCCGCTGACCAGCAAGGTGGCCGTCGTTGCCGCGTCGACCCGGCCCGGCGTCGATCTCGACTACCTCTTCCTTCAGGTGGGGGTGGACGAGGCGCTCGTGTCCGACGGCCAGAACTGCGGCAACCTGCTCGCCGGGATCGGACCCTTCGCCTTGGAGCGTGGACTGCTGCCCCAACACGCGGACGCTGTCGGCGAGGTGGAGGTCACCATCTACATGGCCAACACCGAGTCAGTGGCCGTGGCCACGGTCCCGGTCGAGCACGGCCTCCCGCGCTACGACGGCGGCACCGAGGTCGCCTGGGAGCCCTATCGCTGAGCGAGCAGACTCAGCGGGGTTGCCGGCCGGCTCACCGGCGCAGGCTTCACCGCGCCCATCACGATGACGGCGGCGACGAGGTCGGCCGCGGCGAGCAGCAGGAAGGGCAGGCGGTAGCCATACTGGTCGACCAGCCAGCCCATCCCGATGAGGCCGATGCCGCCGCCGATCTGGCCGGCGAGGGCAACCATGCCGTAGACCGTGCCGAAGCTCATCAAGCCGTAGAGCTCACCGACGAGAAGTGACTGCGCCATGTAGATGTTGCCGATGGTGAACCCGAACACTAAGGCCACGAGGTAGATCATCAAGGTCGAGTTGACCGCCAGGTAGGAGACGATGGCGCCGGCCTGCAGAACGAACAGCACGAGGGACATCAGTCGTTTGTCGATGCGGTCAGCAAACATCGACACCACGACACGGGCGAGGATGGAACCGATGGTCGTGGTGGTGACCGCCAGGGCGGCTGCGCCTTTGGTCCCCAACTTGTCGTCCTCGGCGAGGAACGTCAGCTGGTAGATGAGCACGCCCGTCTGAGCGGACAGGCACAAGAAGAAGGCCACCGTGATCGCCCAGAACGGAGCACTGCGCAGGGCGTCCGCACGAGTCCAGATCCGGTACTGCGAGGCGACGTCGACCCGGCTCCCCGCGGGCGGTGCGGCGCCGCCGTCGGGTTCGAGCCCGAGGGATGACGGCGACTCGGCGACCACCAGCAACAGCACCGGCATCGCCACCAGGAAGACCAACACCCCCAGGACGGGCGCGGCCAAACGGAGGCCGCCGCGTTCGATGAGGATGGCGCCGATCGGCACGAGGGTCGCGCCGCCGAGGGATACCCCGGTCGAGGACACCATCATGGCCTTCGCCCGTTTGTGGATGAACCAGCGCGACATCAGGGTCGAGACCGGCACCACGGCACCCATGCCGTAGGCCACAGCCAGCAGGGCGTAGGTGAGGTAGAGGTGCCAGATCTCGGTGACGAAACCGACCGCTGAGGCGCCGATGGCGGTGAGCGTGATGCCCGCACCGAGGAAGATCTTGGGTCCGTACCGGTCGATCCACGGCCCAGCGGCGAACGAGGCCACACCGGAGAGCAGGAAGAAGGTGCCGGTGGCTCCGGACACCACTGCGTTGGACCAGTTGTGTTCCTCGCGCAACGGGCGAAGGAAGAGCGAGAGTCCGTAATAACTGACGCCGACGGTCACGTACATCATGACGGTGCACGCGAGCGCCACATACCACCCGTAGAAACGGCTGCCGCTGACGGCCCGGGCCAACATCGGCCCTCCGACAGTTTGCGCAGGGCGGCCGATGCCGAGGGTGGTCCGTGACTTCATAGGCTCTGCACGGCCTCCAAGTACGGAGTGAGGCGGTCGAGGTTGGCCTCGAGATGCTTGGTCCCCTGGCGCAGGAACGGGATGAGCAACTCGGTGACGCCGGACTCGGCGAACTGATCGATCAGCCGAGCGTCGATCTCTTCGGCGGTGGCCCCCATGACCACCTTGAAGTCGGTGCGGTCTCGTCCCTCGGCCGCCAGGTAACCGTCGAGTTCGGCCAGCACCGCGGCGGTTCCCGCCGGATCGAGGTTGACGCCGTACCAGCCGGTGCCGTACTTCGCGGCCCGCTTCAGGGCGGCCTTGGAATGGCCACCGACCGTGACGGGCACCATCGGTTTCTGGACAGGCTTGGGGTAGAGGTGGCAGGGCGGGAGCTGGTAGAACTCGCCGTCGTAGGAACTGACGTCGTCGCACCAGAGGGTACGGATGATCTCGAGGTATTCGTCGCAGCGAGCGCCCCGTCGTTCGAAGGGGACTCCGCAGGCCTCGAACTCCTCCCAGCTCCAGCCGACGCCGACGCCGAAGTCGAGGCGTCCGTTGGACAAGAAGTCGAGGGTCGCATACTCCTTGGCCACGTACACCGGGTTGTTCTGGGGCAGGATGCAAATGCCGGTGCCGAGCCGCAACGTCGTCGTGCAGGCCGCGAGGTAACCGATCGAGGCGACCATGTCCATCAGGCCCGACCCCTGAGGGAAGCGGAAGACTCCGTCGGCTGCTCCGGGGTACTTCGACTCGTAGGCCGGGAAGGTGACGACATGCTCACCCAACCAGAGACTGGCGATGCCGCGCTCCTCACACTGGCGGCCGAGTTGCGCGAGGAACTCTCCCGTGGCGGCGGGCGAGCGGAGTGGTGTGAACAAGCCGAGCTGCATGGGGGCATTCTGGTCAGAGCTGATGCTGGACTCCAAGCTCAGCGGCAAGGTTACGGAAGTACTGCACCACGTCGGGGTGGTAGGGAATGCCGATGGCTCGGCGCTCGTATTCGATCTCGTGCTCACGGAGGCCGGCGTAGAGGACCCGCTCGTGGCTGGACACCGGCGGCGTCAGGCGCAGCCCTTTCAGCAACTCTTCCATGTGGGTTGCGAAGTCGTCGGGGTCGCAGAAGGCATCGATCCTGTACGCCAGGAAATGGTGCGAGACGTCGCCGCCCTGACGAAGGAACCCGGGAGGGTCTCCGCCGAGGATCCCGCACAGGATGTCGACCATGGTGGCCAGGCCGTAGCCCTTGTGCGAACCGCCCTCCCGCGTCCCACCGGTGGGCAGCATGAAGAACTCGTCGGGCACCAGGGACTCCGACAGGATGGGTTCGCCGTTGAGGTCGGTGATCCAGCCAGGCGGCACGGTCGACCCGAGCCGACGGGCGATGCGGATCTTGTTGCCGGCCACTGAACTCATGGAGGCGTCGAACACGAACGGGGCCTCGGAGCCTCCACCGACCGCGACGGCGATGGGGTTCAACCCGACCATTGGTTTGGCTCCGAACGTCGGCACCACCATCAGACCACCAATGGTCATCGATACGCCGATCATGCCGTGCTCGATGGCCCGGTGGGCGTGATAGGCGGCGGCACCGTAGTGTCGGCCGTTGGTGACGGTAACGGCTCCGATGCCACACTCGGCTGCCTTCGCGATGGCCAGGTCCATGGCTCGGGGGCCAGTGACGAGCCCCAGCCCGCGGTCGTCGTCGATGCTGGCGACGGCCGCCGCCTCGCGGATGACGTTCGGGGTCGGTGTCGGGTTGATCAGGCCGTCACGAAACCACCCCATGTAGATGGGGAACATGTTGGATACGCCATGGGAATCAATGCCTCGCAGATCGGCGTACAGCAAGGTGTCCGCAGCCTGAGCGGCGTCAGCCAACGGCATTCCGACCGCACCGAAGATGGCCTCGACCGTGGTTCGCATGTCGGCTTCGGGCACCCGGACAGCGAGATGCTCGGGAACGGTGAAACGATCCTCGGCCATGGGGCTTCTCCTCGATCGGCAGTGGTCCCCTGTCTAGCGGATGCGAGACGCAGACGGTCTGTTGTCAGACGGTCTGTTGTCGGACGGTCTGGAGTCAGACGGTCTGGAGGGCACGCCGACGCGTCCCCCGCCGACGCGACGACCGCGGGCGGTCGGAGGTCGCTGCGCTGAAGGGCTCGGGTTCGCCCCCCTCGGCAAGAGCAGCGGCGGCCAGTCGGAGGCGACGGCCCGCCTCATGGTCGGCCAGTGCCTGACCAATGGTCCGCATCGTGATGCCGAAGACCAGCGCATAGAGGACCGTTGCCAGCCCGAAGTTCCCGCCGAGCACGACACCCAACGCGAACACGCCGAGATCGAGGCCGGTGCGAACCAGGACGAGGCTGGCGCCCCGCAGCTCGCCGGCGTTCATCAGCAGCTCGAACGGCCCACCGGTAGTTCCGGAATACACCACCAGGCTGATGCCGCTGGCCATGATGACGATGGCGGCCAACACGAAGACCCACCGGCCGAGCAGCGTGTCAGGACGGGTGAGCAAGCCGGAGGCAGCGTCCACCATCAGACCGTTGGAGACGATGTAGACCAGACCCCAGCCACTGGGCCACTGGCGGAACAAGCCGGCGACCGCGAACAGCGCAGCGGCGACCAGCCACCCTGCTTGACCGAGGCTCACCCCGAGGAGGTCGCTCAGCGCGGAGGACAGGACGTCGTAGGGCGGGAGCCCGAGACCGGCGTGGACCAGCAGGGCGACCGAGACGCCGATGAGGCTCGAGCCGAGGAAGAGTCCGGCGGCTCGGCGGGGCCGGAGGCGGACGGGGGATGCTCCGACTCGGCGGAGCATGGGG
>JAQCHM010000180.1 GCA_027730885.1 Actinomycetota bacterium
ACCCCCACAGACTACACCGCGCGAACAATCCTGTGGTGGACCCTAGCGCGGTCGACCCCCGACCCTCTGAGTAAGATCGCCAACCCCGCCAGCACCCAGCTCACCGCGGTGAGCACCCACAGCGCGGTACCGAACCCGGACCGATCGGCGACGAAGCCCACGGTCAAGGGGCCCGACAATCCACCCACCTCCCCCGCGGTGAAGTAAAGGGAAGCTGCGCTGGCCATGTTGGCCGGTCCGACTCGCGGGTCGTCCATCAGGAACAACATCGCCACGGGCAGGGCAACCGAACGGATCGCCCCGTACGCGAGGATCCCGAGCGCGGCCGGCCAACCCCAACGTTCGCCCAACGGCAACAACGCGAGTCCGAGCACGACGTAGCAGCCAACGAGCAGCGGGCGTCGGATCGACGGGCGAGTCAGTCTCGGCACCAGGACACCGAACAGGAGTCCGGGTACTGCGACGACGGCCGACCATGCGCCGGCGGCGGCCGGAGAGAGACCGAGGTCGCGCAGCATCTCCGGCAACCAGTTCGACATCGCGTGATTGATGAAGAAGGTGAGAATCGCCATGACCAGGACCACCCGCACCAGGGGCACGGCCACGAGTTGGGCCAGCGGAACCTGGCCCTGACGGTTGCGGCCCCAGGGTGCCTCGATGCCCGGAGGCACCGCGCGGGTCACCATCGCGAACGCCGCGCCGGCCGAGGCTGCGAGAAAGGCATAGGAGGCGACGACCAGTTGCCAACGCTGATCGAAGAACGGCATCAGCATCGAGTTGGCCGTCAGCAACGTGAACATCGACCCGACCACCGGCCCACTGACCACGAGCCCGGTCGCCAGGCCCCGCTCCTCGGTCGAGAACCACGACGCCACCAACGTCGGCGCTCCCACCGAGACCAGCGGACCGCCAAGTCCGAAGACGCCGACGGCGAGCAGCAACGAGGGAAGACCGAATGCTCCAGCCCGAAGGATCCCCGACAGGCAGATGAGGCCGATGCCGAGCAGAAGTCCTCGCCGGAGCCCGTGACGATCGAGGAACTTGCCGCAGGGGATAGCCGCGACCAGATACACGAACTGCCACGCGCCGAGCACCACTCCCATCGTCGAACGTGACAAGTCGAGATCGGCCGAGATCTCGGCGACGAGAGGGGCCAGCGAGGCAGACACCAACCCGAAGCCGATGTACAGCCCGCAGGTCACGGCGAGGAGCCGCCAGCGATAGGGGTTGTCGGTCCGGCCAGTCGTGGCCGCCACCCTAAGGTCAGTCGGCCCGGTTGACCACCCTCCCCGAGCGAGGGTCGAAGCAGACGGCCACTGCGGCGGCATCGATCCGTAATGTTCGACCGTCCCCCAAGGCGTCGAGGGTCACCAGGAGACTCCAATGCCTGCCGGTCTCGGACGCATCGAGCGCCTCGTGGACCAGCGTGGGACAGAGTTCGATGTCATCCAATGACGGGCCCGCCACCGCGACGGAGGTCGCCTGATGGATCCGCCCTTCGGCGAACCCTTCGGTGGCGACGCTCGACCGGGCAACGAGGTGCATCCCCGGTTGGTCGCCACAACCGACGGTCTCGACATCGGTCGCGCCGGCCTGCTGCTGGTCGAGGAACCAGTCGACCGCCTCGGCCAGGGCCCGTTCCTCCATCCGACGAGCAGCGCTGAGTGTGGTCTGCAGTCTGGTCGCGGGCCGGAATCCCACGCCCGGCCGACGGTTGCTCAGCGAACACTCGGGCAACCCTTCGATCGGGCCGCACAGGAGACGGGGGTCGATGCCGACGGTGCGCATGACCCCGGACAACGCCGCTCCCTCGAGCGAGAGGAGCGGACCCCGGCGGGCAGCGCTTCGACCGAACGTCTGCTCCCACGCCTGCGCGAGATCGGCATCCCATCTCCCTGCCGGAGCGAGCGCAACCGGGTGGACACAGGAGACCAATGGGCGCACGCTGTAGCTGACCTCACCCCCCCCTCCGCCGAATCGGGCACCGGTGACCAACCAGACGCCAACGACGTCCTGGGCGTCCCTTCGGTAGGCGACCACCCGATCCCCCGGCATCGGGCCCCATGCCCGCTCGGGCGCCGGCGAAGATCCGGTGGGGCGCAGATCACCGGGCCTGAACCCTCCGCCGAAGCCAACGGTCGACAACGGAGAAGGAAGCCAGGTGCCTGGCAGACACAAGCCCCGCTGGTCGTGGTCCCAGGGATAGGTCTCCGGGTCGGCGTGGCCACGTCCGAATTTGGCCAGCCAGACCCGATGCTCGAGTTCCATGGAGAATCCGGGTTCGGTCTCGGCCGCGGCCGGGTTCCACGGCGCGAGTTGACGGGGTTTGGTGTGGAAGACGGCGAGTGGTGGAGCCATGAGCCCACTATGACGATGCGCTGTGACAGCCACCGGAGGGTCGGTCCGTCAGTAACCACCTCCCGCGGCCGAACCGAGGAACCGGGCCGGATTGTCGATCAGCATGGCGTCGATTTGGGTGTCGGTGACCCCGGCAGCAAGGAGCGCCGGAACCACGTCCTGGCTGATGTGGAGATAGTGCCAGTTGGGCAGCGCTCCGAGCGGCACCTCGCCCGCGATCCAATCGATGTAACACGAGGCGTCGTGGCTCAACGAGAGTTGCCCGGCATAGCCGCGTCGGCAGAGTTCCGCCACGACCTCGACGCGTTGGTCGGTGGTGAGGTAGCCGTCGATGCCGAAACGATCCATGCCGATGAAACTGCCCTGGTCGAGGACCCGCTGCAGGTAGTCGAGGTCGTCGGTGTCCCCGCAGTGGCCGATCAGCACCCGGCTGAGGTCGACGCCCTCCTCGGCGAACACCCGCTGCTGATCGAGACCTCGCTGCGTGGTGGCGTGGGTATGGGTCGTGATCGGACAGCCGGTGATCCGATGGGCCCGAGCGCAGGCCCGTAGCGTCCGCTCGACGTCGTCGGTGAGCCCCGGCGTGTCCGTCGCACACTTGATCACCCCGGCCCGGACACCACGGCCGGTCTCGTCGAACGCTCCGTGCACGCCCTCGGTGATGTCCTGTACGAAATGGGAGCACATGCTGTCGATGGCCGTACCGACGAGTGGTCGGCGCCGGTAATAGTGCGGCAACTCGTTGAACGTGTACAGCCCCGTTGCCACGACGATGTTGAGGTCGGTTCGACGGGCCACCTCGACGATTCGGGGGATGTAGCGGCCCAGTCCGAGCGCGGTCGGGTCGATGATGGTGTCGATGCCGGCTGCCTTGAGGTCGTTCAAGCGCTGGGCCGCATCGGCGATGCGCATCTCGTCACTCCCCCACTCCTGGGGGTAGTTCATCTGGATCTCGGGCGAAATCACGAACACGTGCTCGTGAACGAGCACCCGGCCGAGGGCCTCGAGGCCGATCGGGCCGCGGGCGGTTTCTACCTGGATCCCCTGGATCATGGCAGCGACGCTACGGTGTGACCGCACGGTTGGACAAACGAAGGCGGCAGGAGAACCTCATGACTACGCCCCTGGCCGAAACCGTTTCGCCGCTCGTCGACTCGCCGCGAGCGTGGCTCACCGTCATCGCCACGTTCTTCTCGTCGTTCGTCACGTTGGGCATCGCGTACTCCTTCGGTGCGTTCTTCACCTCGATGGCCGAGGAGTTCGGCAGCACGCGGAGCGCCACCGCGATCATCTTCGCTGTGACCACGTTCAGCTTCTTCTGGCTGAGCATCGTCACCGGACGAGCCGCCGACCGATTCGGACCTCGCCCGGTGTTGCTGGTCGGCGCGGCGTCGCTGTTCGCCGGCCTCATGGCCACCAGCCGCGTGCAGTCCCTCGGCGTCGGCTACGTCACGTACGGCGCCGGTGTCGGCTTGGCTGCCGCCTGTGGCTACATCCCCATGATCGCGACCGTCGGCGGTTGGTTCCGAGAGAAGCGGGCGGCCGCAGTCGGGCTGGCGGTCGCGGGGATCGGAGCCGGCACGATGGTCACCTCACCGTTGTCGGCCTCGCTCATCGATCGCTACGGATGGCGGGACACCTACGTCATCCTGGCCGTCGTCGGCACCGCCGTCCTGCTGCTCTGCACGTGCCTCATCGATCGGCCTCCCGGGCAGACAGGGCCGCAACCGGCGCGCTTCGGCGCCGCGATTGCATCACCGGTGTTCCGCCGCCTCCACCTCTCCGCGTTCTCGTCGGGTCTCGCGTTGTTCGTCCCCTTCGTGTTCGTCGGGCAGTACGCGAAGGAACGCGGCGTCGATTCGGTCGCAGCCGCCGTGTTGGTGGGTGCGCTGGGCGGGGCGAGCATTCTGGCCCGCGTCGGGTTCGGTGGCCTGGTACGTCGCCTCGGCTCGATGCCGTTGTACCGGCTGTCGTTCGCTCTGCTGTCGGTCAGTTTCCTGCTGTGGCTCGCCGCGGGCAACAGCTACGGCATGCTGCTGGCATTCGTCGTCGTGCTCGGCGTCGGGTACGGCGGCTTCGTCGCCCTCAGCACCATCGTGATCGCCGAGCGGATGGGCGTGGTGGGACTTGGTTCGCTCCTCGGCCTCTTCTACACCGCTCAGGGGTTGGGCGGGCTCATCGGTCCACCGACGGCAGGGTGGATCATCGACCGAACCGATTCCTACCGTGTGGTCATCCTGTTGTGCTGCGCGCTCGAAGCCCTGGCGTTGGCGCTGTTGACCGGACTTCCCAGCCCCGAACCCGATCGGCCCTGACCGCGAAATGGGCGAGCGGGTACCGACGCTAGCCTCACGGCCATGAATGCCGCCGCAGAAATCGACGCGTACGCCGAGGGCAAGACCATTCCACTGGTCTTCCTCGACATGCTGGCCCACAACGGTCCCCGGGTGGCTTTCCGGTGGAAGGCCTCCTCCGAGAGCGGCGACGCGTGGTCGGAGGTGACGTGGGATCTATTCGCCGACGACGTGGCCCGGGCAGCTGCCGGCCTGGCAGCGCGGGGCCTCGGCCGCGGCGATCGCTTGATGCTCATGTTGCGCAACGTGTACGAGTTCCACGTGCTCGACACCGCCGCGCTCTTCCTGGGCGCCACTCCGGTCTCGATCTACAACAGCTCAGCGGTCGAGCAGGTCCGCTACCTGGTCTCCGACGCCGGAGCGACGCTGGCCGTCGTCGAGAACGACGCGTTCCTGCGGCTGTTCCAGGCGGCTCGGCCTGATCTGCCAAGGCTCACGGGCGTAGGCGTCGTGTCCTCCAACGGCACCGTGTCCTCCAACGAGAGCGGCGCGGGCTTCACCTACGCCGATCTGCTCAGCGCTGAACCCCTCGACCTCGCTACCGCTGCCGGTAACGCCAACCCCGACGACCTGGCGACGCTCATCTACACCTCCGGGACCACCGGCCCCAGCAAAGGGGTCATGATCGACCACCGCAATGTCGTGTGGACAGCCGAGTGCCTCCGTCGATCCTTCGGCTGGGAAGCCGAACGCATGGCCGGCATGCGGGTCATCAGCTATCTGCCCATGGCCCACATCGCCGAACGAATGGTGAGCCACTACCAGTCGCTCGCCTTCGGCTACGAGATCACCTGCTGCCCTGATCCCACCCTCATCGCCGCCTACGCCGGCGAGGTGCGACCACAGGTGATGTTCGGCGTTCCGCGGGTCTGGGAGAAGATCTACGCCGGCGTAAACGCTGCACTCGCCGCTGACCCCGACAAGCAGCGGGCGGTGAACGACGGCATCGCGTCCGCGGCGCCGTTGGAGAGGAAGATCACGATGGGAACCGCCTCCCAGGAGGAGCTCGACACCTATCAGTTTCTCGACGATGTCGCCTTCCGGCTCATTCGCGAGCTGGTCGGTCTCGACCAGCTTCAGGCGGCCATCACCGGGGCCGCTCCCATACCGGCCGAGATCCTCAGCTGGTTCCGGACGATCGGCGTCCCGTTGTCGGAGATCTATGGGTTGTCGGAGACCACCGGCCCGATGACCTGGGAGCGCGTGAGGGTGAAGGCAGGATCGGTCGGCGTCGCGTGCCCCGGCGTGGAGGTCGCCCTTGCCGAGGACGGCGAGGTCATCTGCCGCGGTGGCAACGTGTTCCGGGGGTATCTGAACCTGCCGGAGAAGACGGCCGAAGTCCTCGACGCCGATGGATGGTTCCACAGCGGCGACATCGGCGAGTTCGACGACGAGGGGTACCTCAAGATCGTCGACCGCAAGAAGGAGCTCATCATCACCGCCGGGGGCAAGAATCTGTCACCGGCCAACCTCGAAGCTCGGCTGAAAATGATCCCCCTCGTGGGCCAGGCGTGCGCAATCGGCGACCTGCGCCCGTTCGTGACAGCCCTGGTCGTGCTCGACCCCGATGCCGCTCCGCGTTTCGCCGCATCCAATGGCATCGCCTACACCTCGCTGGCCGAGTTGGCGGAGCATCCTCGGATCGTGGCCGAGATCGAAGGCGCGCTGCCAGAGGCCATGGCCGGGTTCAACAACACCGAGAAGGTCAAGAAGATCAAGATTCTCGGCAAGGAGTGGCTGCCCGACACCGATCTGCTGACCCCGACCTCAAAGCTCAAGCGGCGCGGAGTGCACGCTCGTTTCGCCGAGGAGATCGAAGCCCTTTACCGCTGAGGTACGGCCAGCCTCAACCAGGGTCGAACGCTCGATCCGGACCAAAACAGGGCGGAGGTTTGACGGTCCCGCTCCCTCCAAGGACAGGACGATTAAACCTCCGTTGGTTCCTTGCGGCTGAGGATGGGCGACTATCCTCAGCCGCAAAGGCTCTGTGGGCCGAGGCGCTCTCGCCTCGCACCTCAGAACCTAGGAAACCGCTGTAAACAACTCGTTAACGACCGGACATCGGATCGGGCGACCACGATCAGAGGGGAAACGTGAACGCTGTCGACAATGCACGGCCCGGTGACCGCCGCCCAGGGCCGGGAGGCGAACCCTCCGACATCGCTCCGTCGAG
>JAQCHM010000181.1 GCA_027730885.1 Actinomycetota bacterium
TTGCGGCCAAGCTCGACCAATTGCGGGCCGGCAAGGAGTTCACCCTGACCGTGGCCGCCGGTGACCTCATCGGAGGAACTCCGTTCTTGTCCGGCCTCTTCAACGACGAGCCGTCGGTCGAGTCGCTGAACGCCATGAAGCTCGACGTCTCGAGCGTCGGCAACCACGAGTTCGACGACGGCATCGCCGAGCTGCTCCGCATGCAGCACGGAGGTTGCCATCCCGAGGACGGTTGTTACTTCCCCGACCAGCCCTTCGCCGGCGCCGACCTCCAGTGGCTGGCCGCGAACACGGTGAACGAGGCGACAGGCGAGACCCCGCTGCCGCCGTACTGGATCAAGCGGTACGACAACATCAAGGTCGGCTTCATCGGCATGACGACCGACGAGACCCCGTCGCTCGTGGCTCAGGCAGGCATCCGTGGCTACGACTTCCTCGAAGAGGCCTCGACGGCCAATGCGCTCGTGCCCGAGCTAAAGGCCCAGGGCGTCGAAGCCATCGTGGTGCTCCTGCACGAAGGCGCAACCCAGACGCCGGCTCCTGGCGACATCAACGGCTGCGTCGGGTTCACCGGGGTAGTGGCCGCCATCAACGCCGCGCTCGACCCCGAGATCGACGTCATGATCACCGGCCACACCCACCAGCCCTACAACTGTCGTCTCAACGACTCGGCCGGTCAGCCACGCATCGTCACCAGCGCCTACTCGTTCGGTCGGGTCGTGACCGAGGTCAGCCTGGTGCTCGACAAGCGGGCCAAGGACGTGCGCCGTGATCTCAGCAGCGCCCTGAATCACGGCGTCATCCAGAGCCAACTGGTGCCCGACCCGGCCGTCACCGCGGTGATCTCCAAGTGGTCCGCGCTCGCCGGCTCGGTCGGCGGCCAACCGGTGGGCACCATCACCACTGACATCCTTCGTGGCGCAGCGCTGGGAGTCGAGAACCGGGCCATCGAGACGCCGGCCGGGAACCTCGTTGCGGACGCTCAGCTCTGGGCGACGACGTCCAATGGCGCCCAGTTGGCGTTGATGAACCCGGGTGGTGCGCGAACCGATCTCACCTTCGCCTCGTCAATTGCAGGCGAGGGCAACGGCGTTGTCACCTACGGCGAGGCGTTTGCCTTCCAGCCCTTCGGCAACCTGCTCGTCACCATTCCCATGACGGGGGCGCAGATCGCGGCCGTACTCAGGGAGCAGTGTCAGCCCACCACCTCCAGCAGACCGTTCCTGCACCTCGGCGTGTCTGCAGGCCTCACCTACGATCTGTCCAAGACGATCACGGACAACAAGTGCACCGGCATTACGGTGTCCAACCTCGAACTGAACGGCGAGCCGATCCTCCCCGAGACCACCTACAAGGTCACGGTGAACAACTTCCTGGCTGACGGTGGTGACAACTTCATCACCTTCCGCTCGGTCGCTCCGTCGCTTCGTGTCGGCGGCGGTGAGGACCTGGCCCAGTTGGTCGCCTTCTTCGGAGCGAACAGCCCGGTTGCTCCTCCCTCCACCAACCGGGTCAACGAAATCGACTGACCCGCCCCTCTCGGTTTCTGTGCAGCGTTTTCCACGCCCAGCGTGGAGAACGCTGCACAGAACGGCTGGGACAGGGCCTGAGATGGGGGCGAGCGTCAGGAGCGGCGGACGTCGCGGAAGGCGATGTCCTTGTCCACCTCGGGCTCCTTGGGGAGGCCGAGGATGCGTTCGCCGATGATGTTCCGCTGGATCTGGTCGGTACCGCCGCCGATGCTGGTGAAGAAGGCGTTCAGCAGTGAGTAGGTGGCGTCGGCCGCCCGGGGCGAGTCCCTGCCGGCGAGGGTCGCCTCGGCGCCGAGCAGTTCGTTCTGCAGCGATCCTGCGTAGTGCAGCATGCCCGACATGGCCAGCTTGCCCAGCGACACCAGCGGCGTCGAAGTCCCCTGTTCCAACGCAGCCTTGGCCCGAGCGTTGTTCCACTCGTTGACCTGGCGCATGGCGTGCAGACGGGTGAGCTTCTGGCGGATCACCGGGTCGGTCGACCGGCCCGTCGCCCGGGCCAGGTCGAGCAGTGACAGGTCGGGGACGGGAGCGCTGGCCTCGTCGTCGACGTCCCGAACCGCCTCGTCCTCCCTGTCGGCGCGGCGGCGCCACGTCTGGCCCATCACCGCTCGCTCGTAGGCCAGCGCGGTCATGAGGACGTTCCAACCCTGGCCGACCTCGCCGAGCCGGTTGGCATCCGGGACCCGGGCGTCGGTGATGAACACCTCGTTGAAGCGTGAATCGCCCGTGGCCTGGCGCAACGCCCGGACCTCGACGCCGGGTTGGCGCATGGGGAAGAAGAAGAACGTGATGCCCCGGTGCTTTGGCACGTCCCAGTTGGAGCGGGTGATGAGCAGCGCGTAGTCGGCGCTGCGGCCGCCGGTGGTCCACACCTTCTGGCCGCTGACGATCCACTCGTCGCCGTCGCGGTCGGCCCGGGTCTGGATGCCGGCCAGATCGGACCCCGCACCCGGCTCGGAATACAACAGGCACATGTTGACTTTGCCCAAGAGCAGCGGCCGCAGGAACTGATCGATGAGCGCGGGTTGACCGGCGGCGAGCAACGTGTTGGCCCAGAGGTTGGCAATATCCTGGCCAGCGCCCGGCGCGCCGACCTTGGCGAACTCCTCGGCCACCACCTGGCCGATCTCGGGAGCGATGCCCCGACCGAACCGTCCGACCGGCCAGCTGGGAGCGGCCCAACCGGCATCGATCACCTTTTCGACAAAGCTCTGCGAAGAACCGTCGGGGAGGGCCGCGGCGACGGTTGTCGGATCACCCGACCAGTGCTCGGCCAGCCACGCCCGGGCCGCGGCCCGCAGGTCATCGGCGGTGGACTCGGACGTGTTGCTGCTCATCGTCCGACCCTACCGAATCGTTCGGGTCGGGACGAAGTGAGGGTCCTCTAGATTGCAGGAGTGACCGAGATCGCCAGCGACCCGCTGCCCAAAGCGTATGTGCCTTCGGAGGCCGAGCCGGCCGTGACCCGTCGTTGGAACGACGCCCGGGTATTCCACGTCGAGCCGCCGGCGGCAGGCTCCGCGGCGCGCACCTACTCGATCGTCATCCCGCCCCCCAATGTCACTGCCGCGCTCCATTTGGGACACGCGCTCAACAACGCCCTCCAGGACGTCCTCATACGCCATCACCGCATGAAGGGCGATCTGACCCTCTGGATGCCGGGCACCGACCACGCCGGAATCGCGACCCAGACCGTGGTCGAGAAACGGCTTCTGGCAGAAGGCATCAAGCGGCTGGACATGGGTCGGGAGGCCTTCGTCGAGAAGACCCAGGAGTGGAAGGACGACTACGAACAGGTCATCCTCAGCCAGCTCGAGATGATGGGTGGCTCATGCGATTTCGAGCGTGTCCGCTTCACGATGGACGAAATGTGCGCCACGGCAGTTCGGCACGCGTTCTTCGTGCTGTTCCGCGATGGTCTCATCTACCGAGGGAAGCGGTTGGTCAACTGGGATCCAGTCACCCGTACCGCGCTCTCCGACGACGAGGTCGAGATGGAAGAGGTGGAGGGCCACATGTGGTACCTCCGCTATCCGCTGAGTGACCGGTCGGGCCACGTGACCGTGGCGACGACGCGACCCGAGACGATGCTCGGTGACACCGCGGTTGCCGTCAACCCCAACGACCCTCGGGCCTCGGACCTTCGCGGCAAGTTCGTAGTCCTGCCCATCGTCGGCCGGGTCATCCCGATCGTCGAGGACGACTACGTGGTCATGGCCGACCCGGCATCGACTGAGGCCAAGGCGGCCTACGCGTCGGGCTTTCTCAAGGTGACGCCGGCCCACGACCCCAACGACTGGGAGATCGGCCGGCGTCACGAACTCGCCGTCATCAACGTCATGGGCCCGGACGGCGCCATCTCCGATGAGTACGGGTGGGAGGACGTCTCGGACGATGCACGCCGCTTCGTCGGGCTCAGCCGCGAAGAAGCGCGAGCGCAGATCGTCACCTGGTTCGAGGCCAACGGTCTGCTCGAGAACGTCCGGGACTACACCCATTCGGTCGGTCACTCCTATCGCTCGCATGTGCCGATCGAACCCTGGCTCAGCGATCAGTGGTACGTGGCCGTCACCGACGATCGCCTGCGGGGATCAGCGCTGCGGGCGCAGGACCCGACGCAGTCCCCCGATCTGCCCGAGGGTGTCGCCCGCCGCAGGACCGGCGACGGCGGGACTCGGGGAGACGGCGAATTGCGGTTCTTCCCGGCCCGCTATGCCCGCACCTACTACGCATGGCACGACGGCATCCGCGACTGGTGCATCTCTCGCCAGTTGTGGTGGGGCCATCAGATCCCGGTCTGGACCCGGATCGTCGCCTCAGAGGATGCGTCGCCCGAGGTTCGTGTTGCGGTCACCTCTACCGATGGTGCGATGTTCGCGGTCGAGGACTCCTGGACGGCTGCGGGGTTGGCCCACCTTGCGCGGCATGTCACCGAAACCGAGATCGAACAGGCCGTTTGCGTTCCGCCGGCCGGCACGCTGGCTCGCTCCGACCGCGCCGACGCGTCGCTCGACGAAGCCGGGGTGATCGCCGCCCTCGAGGCCGACGGTTTCGTTCGGGACCCCGACGTGCTCGACACGTGGTTCTCGTCCGGCCTGTGGCCGATGTCCACCATGGGTTGGCCCTACCCGGAGGACTACCCCGAGACGGTCGGGCTTCTCGAAGCGTTCAATCCCACCTCGGTGCTGACCACCGCCCGCGAGATCATCACGCTCTGGGTGTCGCGCATGGTCATGTTCAACCGGTACTTCCTCGACGGCCGGTTGCCGTTCACCGACGTGTTCATCCACGCCATGATCCAGGACGGACACGGCCAGAAGATGTCCAAGAGCCTGGGGAACGGTGTCGACCCGAGAGACATCATCGAAACCCACGGGGCCGATGCGATGCGCTTCGCGTTGGTACAGACGACGACCGACACCCAGGACGTCCGAATGCCGGTCGACATGATCTGTCCGCACACGGGCGTGTCGTTCACCCCCAAGTTCATCACGACCAGTGCCGGTCACGTCGTGGCTGCTCCCGTCCAGACCTCGCCGGCAGACCCATCCAAGACCATGGTTTCCGCCTACGGAGTGGCTGCCGGTGTGGTCTCGCCCACCGAGGACGCTCCCCTCGCGCTCAACACGTCGGCCAAGTTCGACGTCGGACGGAACTTCGCCAACAAGGTCTTCAACGCCACCCGCTTCGCGCTCCGGCGTCTGAGCGCCGAAGGGGCGGCCGACAAGGCTCCCGCGGTCGTCACGGCGGCCGACCTGATGTTCGTCGACCGTTGGATCCTCGACCGGCTGGCCAACGCCGTATCCACCATCGAGGCAGCCTTGGGTCGGTACCAGTTCAACCAGGTGGCCGACACGCTCTACGACTTCATCTGGCACGACGTCTGCGACCGCTATCTCGAGGCCGTCAAGCCGACGGTCGATCATCGGCCGGCCCAGCAGGTGGTGCTGGGGTCGGTGCTCGACGCGGTGCTCCGCCTCTTGCATCCGGTCTGCCCCTTCGTCACCGAGTCGCTGTGGCCTGCGGTGTCGGCGGCTCGCTTCGGCGTGGTCGAGGGCGTCGAGCTTCCTCCCTCGACCCTGCTCGCCGGCGCTGCTTGGCCGGTGATCGACGCATCCCTCATCGACCACGACATCCGCTCGCGCTTCGAGCGGGCCGACGCACTGGCCAGCGCCGTGCGGGTCGTGAGGGCTCAACGCAACGTCGCTCCCAAGCAGCAGATCGAACTCCACGTGGAGTCGGCGGTCGCGACGCTGATCAGCCAAGCCGAGGGGATGGTCGAGACCCTCGCCGGTGTCGGCCTCGTCGTCACCCGCGGCGCCGACCGACCGGCGGGAGCGAGCGCGCTGGCCTTCGAGGGTACCGAGGTGCTGATCTCGGGATTGGCCGATGACGTCGATGTCGAGGCCGAACGAGATCGGATCACCAAGGTGATCGCGGCCAAGGAGAAGCAGGTCTCGGGCTTCGAAGGCAAACTGTCCAACGACGGGTATGTGGCCAACGCACCGGCACACCTGGTCGAGGAGACCCGTCAGATGCTCGAGGCGGCCAAGGCCGACCTGGCCGCTGCCCTGTCAGCGCTCGCCGCGCTCGGCTGATGTTCATTCGCCCTACGGAAGGATCAACCATGACAACACTCACGATCGAGCAGGGGAAGTCCAGCGCACGCGCCGCGATCGACGACGCCCGGGACATGCTCGTCGATCTGTCACACCGCATCTGGGACCACCCCGAGCTCGCGTTCGAAGAGGTGAAGACCTCGGCCGCGGTGGCCGAGGTGCTCGACGCGGCCGGCTTCCGTGTCACCACCGGCGTGGCCGACCTGCCGACGGCGTTCGTTGCCGAGTACGGGTCGGGCCCGCTCCACGTCGGCATCTGCGCCGAGTTGGACGCGTTGCCTGGCATCGGGCACGCGTGCGGCCACAACGTCATCGCCGGCGCCGGGGTCGGCGCCGGCATCGGGCTCGCTGCGCTCGCCGACGATCTGGGCATCACGGTGCGGGTGCTCGGCACTCCCGCCGAGGAATTGGGCGGGGGCAAGATCCTCATGCTCGAGCGGGGCTCGTTCGACGGGCTGCATCTGGCGATGATGGTCCACCCTTCGCCGCTCGAGCTCGACGACTTTCCGACTCTCGCGATCGACCAGTGCGATTTTCACTTCCACGGCCGAACCGCGCATGCGTCCACCGCTCCGCACCTCGGGGTCAACGCGGCCGACGCCATCACCGTGGCCCAGGTCGGCGTCGGGCTGTTGCGCCAGCACCTCAACCATGGTGATCAGATCCACGGCATCGTGACCCGCGGCGGCGAGGCGGCCAACATCGTGCCCGGTGAGGCCAGCGCACGGTTCT